>JAUVOB010000403.1 GCA_030599405.1 Chloroflexota bacterium
AGGCTCCTGCCAAGTCCGCTGACGATGCCTAATGACATTGAGCCTTGTTCGCCGAACGGGTTGCCAATAGCGATAACCAATTGGCCTACAAGAAGCTGATCCGAGTCACCCAGGACAACCGGAATCGATCCGTCAGGGGTTGAATCTACCTCGATAACTGCCAGGTCGCTATCGATATCTCGGCCTACAATCTCAGCACGACTCCGGCTACCATCGGAAAATATCACCTCGAAACTTTGACCTTCTTCCACAACATGGTTGTTAGTCACGATCCGGCCTTCGGCGTCGAAGATAAATCCGCTTCCGCTACCAAGTGGGAACGTGTCTCCCTCCTGAATATAGACCAGTATATGGACTACGGACGGATTAACTCTATTGTACAGGTTAATCAGTCTTTCTTCGAGATCAAGAGAATCATCAAAATCCTCGGAAGAGATTACCGCGGTTGCTCTTGCCAACGCGGGAATCTGGGTCGGTTGCCCAGAAGTTGATGGTTTGGCAACCTCCGAGCCCAGCGTAACAGGGGTGGGTGTGGCGTCATCCGTCAGAGTTGACAAACCACAAGCCATGGTCGACAACAACAGGAACAGGAGAAATATTTTGACAGCCCGTGATCTAATAGTTTTCATTCATGGAATCCTTGCATTCTAATCTCATCCAATAGTTGTTGACAGACCGCTAAAAGAGATGAGCGCCACGAACAGGAAAGCGAGATTTGTATTACTCCCTATCATTACTTTTTCCGGGAAATACCTGCTAGCTCCTCGTAGAGGCGTTTCTCTTCATCGGTCAAATTGTTAGGAATTTGGATGGCAATGGTCGCCAGTAGATCGCCATATTGATCATTGTCGCGAATCTTAGGCATTCCCTTGCCTTTTAGTCGAAACGTCCGTCCACCCTGTGTGCCCGCAGGGATAGTTAGCTTAACAGATCCACTTAGCGTTGGAACAACTACTTTTCCTCCCAACACTGCAGTAAGCACATCTAGCGGCACATTTACCGTCAAATTGTCACCCTTTCTCTCGTAGGTCGTAGAATGAGCCACTCTAATCTTGAGGTAGAGGTCACCAGTCCCTCCGGGTCCGGATCCTCCCTTACCTCTTAGGCGAACCTTTGTGCCCGTCTTTGCACCCTTTGGTATTTTGGCTGTCAGCCTCTCTCCATCATCTTTCACCAGCGACCGTGATGTGCCCTGGTGTGCTTCTTCTAGGGAAATCTCAATTTCCTGTTCAATATCTAGACTCATGCTCTGACCCTGACGTCTGAACATGTCGTTCATCGGTCTGGTTTGGGACTGTCGCCCTCTATTGAATATCGTGTTAAAGAAATCGGAGAACCCGCCTCCTCCGCTGAAGAGGTCCTCGATGTCTATGTTGACCCGCCGATATCCACCACTCCCACCGGCTGCTGATGCCCATTGAGAATAGTCAAAACCACCCGGCGATCCACCCATCTGTTGATAGCGATGGTAGCTTTGACCTAGCTGGTCGTACTTGGCCCGATTATCCTCATCTCCAAGGACCTCATAAGCCTCGTTTATTTCCTTAAACTTCTCTTCGGCTACATTATCGTTGGGATTTTTGTCTGGATGGTATTGGCGGGCAAGTCGTCTATAAGCTTTCTTAATCTCCTTGCCGCTCGAGCTCTTCTCGACCTGCAAGATCTTATAGTAATCTTTGTATCTCATTACGGTCATTCTATCTGGCCCGAAGCGAATGTGTCAAGAGCGCTATGACGTTCTTATACAATGCTAACAGTGATCCTGCGGTAGCCTGTAAAGGTTAGCTGCTGACAGGAATATTGGGCTAGATGAGGTCGATCAACTGGTGGTTTGTGCCCAGAGATTCCACAGCGAACCCCAAAAAACGGACCGGCCAAGAAACGTATTAGCAACATCCATCCAGCTCCTGGCATTCTTCAGCAATCCAAAATATGTTGATGAGATCCCGGACACCCAGCTAAAGCTACGATCGGCTTGAGGTTTCATAACTTGGATGCTGGATATCTGCCGTTTCAGACGCCTCATTGATGCATGATTTATGAGGATCATCCAAACGCAGCATTAATCCCGGTTTTTAAAGCCGGCGCCGGGCTGAATGAGCCGCCTAATCAATAGAGGAACATCGGTTTGCCGATTACATTTCGCACTCTAGGCCGGTATTGACTGCTATCATATAGTTCGTCAACGTCGACCCGTTTCAGGCCACTGGCGACCGTACTCATCGGAATGTGGGTATAGGCTCCATCGCGGAGGGCAACCATTCTGCCACTGACGCCACTAATGATAAGATCGATCGCGAGGTTGGCATAATTCACAGCCACCATCAGGTCTAGCGCGTCGGGTACTCCTGATCGCATAAGATAGGAGAGACGCTGATAAATAATATTCTGCCCGGTCAACTTTTTCATCGCCTCGCCAGTTATTTCTCCGATACCTCCCAGCTTCCTATGCCCGTATGCATCAGCCTCGCCATACTCGATTACTTTGCCACCGATGATGTGTGCCCCTTCACTTATGGTGATCATGG
>JAUVOB010000068.1 GCA_030599405.1 Chloroflexota bacterium
CCTCCAGCGCTTCGGCGACATCTCGAAGTTGAACAGAGAGTGACGTATTTCCTCCAATGTTTAAGGTATCGCTGCCAGCCCCCACCATATCCAGCTGGATCGAAGCCACCGTGTTCTCCAGCGGAAAGCTCGGATGGAAGACGTAAGTCGTGGATCCTATCAATCCCCACTCTTCCGCGTCCCAGGCGCTAAAGACCACCGTGCGTCGTGGTACATAACCTTGTTCTTGCCAGCTTCGGGCGATCTCCAACATCGCGGCTACACCGGAA
Organism: Chloroflexota bacterium; assembly: GCA_030599405.1. Taxonomy (GTDB): domain Bacteria; phylum Chloroflexota; class Anaerolineae; order Promineifilales; family Promineifilaceae; genus UBA11865. The sequence continues at coordinate 270 of JAUVOB010000068.1, forward strand.
GCGTTGTCGTTTGCCCCAGGCCAATATGTACCATCCGGTCCCTGCCCCATGTGGTCGTAATGCGCTCCAATGACAACTACCTCGTCTTCATAGTCAGGGTCACGCCCTGGAAGAACACCAAGAACATTGCGCGCTTCGACGACCTCTGCACCCGAGGCCGGAACGACTAATTGCGCCCTGGTCTCGAGAAGGAACGTTTCGGTATCCCCACCACTAAAGCTGGGCGCCATACCGCTATTCTCAAATAGGTCGGCTGCCACTTCAGGATATACGAACAAGACAGGTATAGACCTTGGAACCCATACCTCCGCATGGCGGTACCCAAAATCAGCCGGGCGTATCTGTGGATCCGTTAAGAAGAGCAACCCCTCAGCGCCGTACTCAATAGCCCTTCTGCTGCTGGCCGTTAACTCCGACCCACTAGTGGCTGCGTGACAGAAGACGATCTTGCCGACAACATCCAATCCATGAAAGTCCTCTGGTCGACAATAATTCACCCAGTAAACCTCGCCGCTGCCCTCGCCGCCGCCGGCATAGCCTGCGATAAAGGGCGCGAAATCTTCGTAGAGCTCGTAGCTGTCATCGAGCGATCCATCAAGACTGGTGACCGCCAGCTCTGGAGATGCCAATAACAACGCGTAAGTGAGAGGAAAAGGCTGGAAATAGGAGCCATCATAACCACCGGGTTGAAGGCCATAATCAGCCATTTTGTCCGCGATATAATCGCCGGCGGCTCGGCCGCCAGGAGAGCCGGCTAAACGTCCGGAGAAACCTCTCTGGCTAAGAGCATCGATATGTTCGAGCGCACGCGACACATCGAAGGCGTCTGCCAGCGCCTGCATATCACCGCTCGATACTATCGAGCCAGGGTTGTAGGTAACTGGCTGAACCTCTGGCATGAAGGCCACGATCTCCGTTTCCGGCCCCGTCGTTTGGGCTTCACCGCCCGCTGATGTTTGGGTCTCACCTGGTTCTTGCGCAGCGCCGGCTTCGGCGACGGGTCTATATGGATTTGCATAGACCTCTGAAGATAGCCTTGAGTTCCAGCGTAATAATCCGGCAGACCAAATGAGGAGACCGATCCAGACAATGGATAGGAGCACTAGCGGGTGAATGGCGGAGAGTAAGCGTCGTACGTGAGATAATCCAGGTAACAGCCGCGGCTCAGAGGAGCTCCTTCCACGTCGAAGTTGCTGGAGCCTGCCGTAGGTAAGCGTTCGCCAGAGCCACTCCATGGGTCCAAAGCGATATCGTTCTAGCCACCAGGCACTGAAACGAATCTGAGACAGATAAACCAGGATGGTCAGGATCAGTCCCGCTGTCGGACCGATCTCGCCGTACAATCCCAGTCCATAACCATAGAAGATCAAAGTCAATACGAGCGACTGCACCAAGTAGTTGGTGAGAGCCATCCGGCCGACCGGTGCGAGCGGAGCCAGCCGGCTGTGCCAGGCCTCCCTCCGGGTGAGCAGAGTAATGGCCGAGACATAGAAGAGCATCAATGCCGGTGCTCCGATCGTTCGAGTCGAGATGCGTACAAAACGCTGCCACTCAGGAGAGACAAGGTCAGGTCTTGTCGCAAGCAGAACTGATATACCACAAAACAATAAACCCACGATCATTCCGATCCACATCGTTCGCCGGAACGTGGGGAGATGTTTTGAGATATTGTGGAAGTAGCCCCTCTTGCCGGCATAGAATCCCAGCAAAAACATGGCGAACACGTTCCCAATCCAGTAGATAAACCACGTTTGTCCGCCGACGAAAGCCTGGAAACGGCGTTCGGTGATCTGCCGGTAAGTGCCGTTGGCGTAGACAGTATCCGCCTGGGGGCCGAACGTACGCAAGAAATCGGTTAGTTCGGCATAGCCTTCCCTGAAGCTGTTCATAGCCTCGCCAGGCAAGTTGACAATTATTGGTAAAAGTAGGAGAAGAGCGATGGCGATGAGTAATGTTCGCTCAGAGCTATTCCGAAAGAGAAGTAGCAGCAAGCCCAGAATGGCGTACACAGTGAGAATGTCTCCCGTCCAAATGAAAATACCGTGCAATATACCAATAGCCAGGAGCACGATCATTCTGCGAACGTACACAGGGACAAAGTTGACACCCTTGGCGATCGCTCTCGACATCTGGATCCACATTCCCCAGCCAAAGAGAAAGGAGAAGAGTGAGTAGAACTTGGCCTGAGCAAAAAGAAGAATCAATATGACCACTACCCGGTCCAAGCCCGAATAGTTCTGCGGGTTGAGATCCATCCCGGCAAAGCCATACATGTTCACTAGCAGAATGCCAAAGATAGCAAATCCACGCAGGATATCGACGACCTCGATCCGTTCCCGACCGCGGACGGGGCTTGAATGCTCGCCGACAACAGGCTGCGTCAAGGCGATTGACGTTTCTCTGACGCCATCAATGGCCGGTTGATTATTGTCGCTCGATAGAAGTTCTTCGCTGCTCATCGGAATTTCATTTATGCCGGATTAGCTTGGATTATCGCACTTACTCACGGTCCTAAATTCGCCATTTCCAAATCTTCTCTTTATCTTTTTCCATCGCAATCTATCAATTGGAAGTCGCGATGCGAAATCAAGATTACGGTGGTTCGACACCGATCCGTTCTGCCGGGACCCAACCCTCATAGTCGCCTGCTCTTACTTGTGTCCAAGGAATAGCATGCTCATCCGACATATCGGTGACGAAAACCTGCTGGCCCAATTCAAGGATGGTCACTATATGCGACGTGGGATCTGGATCCAGGCGTAGATATATGACGCCGTTGCGGCCAACAATATGGGCAGAATAACCGGCTTCCTCCTTGGCCTTTGCCTCTTGCGACAAATACATCGTTGCTGCTAGAAGAACCACAGCAATCGCGCCGGTAATTATCCACAAAGTGCGAATAGTCTTTCTCGACATCAGTAGTTTGTTTGTCTCACAACTTGCGTCAGAACATGAGAAACAATCTGCCCGATCGCCTGTAGCTTTTCGGGCTCAATCCGCTCTAGCACATCTTCCGTCGGCGCTATCTCAGCTTGATCCCATGCGAAAGACAGCCAGTCGCTCTGGGGCGCGTTCCACCTCTCTATCATCGGTACTGCGTCTTCAGCTTCCCGATTCACCGCGATGCCAACATCGCTGGCAGACTCCTCCAGTAATTCTATTAGTCGACCAATTGATCTAGGCTGTACGAGCAAGGTATCGCCACCCGCGCCAATATAATCTAACTGAAGGAGTAGTCTGGGAGACAGACGCGTACGGGATGCGACTGCTGGAAGGTGGCGGAACGAACGCTCGTCTGCTAAGAATTCGTTCATCCCAGAATTTTCCAAGCTGCCCCCACCCCAAGCGATAAAGAGAACGGAACGCCTTGGATCTAATTCCTCCTGCTGCCACAGTCGAGCCACTTCTAGCATAATGCTCGCACCAGCAGCATTGTGATTCGCACCTTCATAGACTGTGCCATCAGGATCGATACCCAATCCGTCGTAGTTGGCTAAGACAACAACGAGCTCATTAGAGATGGTGAAATCTGAACCAAGTAGATGGCCAAGCACAACTGGAGTTGTAGTCTCCTCCGGTGGACCCAGATCGACAGCCATTCGAACGTTGGCGTCTATATCGTGGGCGAACCAGCCGGGTCCACTTTGGCTTATTTCGGCTCCACCGGCGGCGAGATCTGAGAGATTCATTCCAGCCTGAGCTACAATCAACTGGGCAACCTCTGGACGAACACGAAGAATCGGTAAAGTTGGCTTCTGCAAGTATAGCTGGTCATCATAAGCTAATTGAACCTGGGATCGCACCGCATCCTGCGTATCTCCAGTAATCCAAAGAATACCTCTCGCGTCGCGAATGAGGGCCTCCGTGGTGAACTCGGAAGGGGCATTACCGTCTATTAAGAGGATGATGCGATCCTCCAGGTCTAACCCACGAAATGACTCCCACGAATAGCCGGCATCGTCCTCGGTGAATGACAAAAACGTAAGAGGATATTCCGCGCTACCGCTTCCTCCATGCCCCTCGATCACAAACCCAAAATCGAGCTGGTGACGGAAGGATTCTAGTTCATTGCCGTCATTGTCTAGCAAGACCAATTCCGGTTGGGCTACCGGTCGCACTATCCGGTTCTCCATCGGGTAGATGTATTCGGATTGGCGCCAGCCCGGATTCAAGCCATATTGTTCAAATTTCTCAGCAATGTAATTAGCTGCCTCTTGAGCGCCTGCTTGCCCAGCACCACGCCCGTCCATCTCAGTCAATTTTTGGGTGTGCCCGTAAGCGGAGTCAGCGTCGAACGCCTCCGCCACCCTGGCTAGCCATGGAGCTGGGCCGGTATTATTGATGATAAATACAGTCGCGACGGAAATGGCGATAACGACCAAGAGCATTCGTTTACGCAGCAGAAAATTGGTGCTGACGTGATGGGTTTCTATGAATCTACGCAGACCCTCACCGAAGGCTGTGAAACCCACAACGGCGATGAAGAACGCGGCTGCTGGAGGATAGACGATGAAGGGCTTCGCCCGTAGCCATCGATAACCTTCCGCCAACATAGCGCCCCATTCTGGCACTTCGGACAAGGTTACGACTTGGGTTCCCGTTAATTCATCGCCTATCAAGATATGGCTTCCCCCACCTATATAGACCCCTACAAAGCCTAGCTCACCAAACAACAATAATACGGCCGCCACCTCTAAAAAGGTTATTACAAGCAAGGTGGGAAGCAAGTTTGGCAACACATGACGAACGGCGATAGCAAGATTGGTTGCACCAACAGAGTGGGCGCCTTCAATAAAAGAACGCTTGCGAAGAACCAGGAACTCTCCTCGAATATATTGGGCGATTTCTGTCCATCCGATGACTGTAAGCGCTATGATGAATACAGGTAATCCCCGGCGAATGTCGAGGGCGTAGATGAGGATCATACCTATTATCAACGCAGGAATGGCGGCAATAACGCCGATTGCCCCCATGATGCTTCGATCCCCAAAAGAACCCTCATTCCAACCAGCGTAAGCCCCGAACATCACACCCAGGATGATCCGGGCCATGGAGATGAAGGCAGCGGCAATGAGGGTATTCCGAGCGCCGTAAAGCATCATGCTTAGAATATCGTTACCATACTCGTCCGTTCCCAACGGATATTCTTCGGACGGCTCTAAGGGAGGACTGATCCATTCTCCGGTCTCAGGGTCAAGATGGGGTTGGATGTGCTTGCTGGCGATGTAGGGGTTACTGGTAGCCCATACTGGGCCAAATAAGACGACAAGGAATAGACCAATAACGATCAAACCCCCGAATACCAACGGCAAGTTGAAAATAGCCTTCGTAAATCGCAGCCTTCCTCTTCGTCCGGTTGGATTCTCCAGCATTCCCGAGGCGTCCCCTTCCCGGCTTAAACCTGGCATCCGAGACAGCCGGGCCCTGGGATAAATCAACATGCTCAATAGTTGCTTAACCGCTTTCATGGGCCTCTCTAATCCTCGGATCTACAAACCAGTAGGCGACATCCAAAAGCAGATTGAGTACCAGAAAAGTCAAGCCTAGGGCCAGCGCTATCGTGACCACAAGGACAGTCTGGCGATCATTGATAGCTTCTAGCATGAGCAGGCCGATACCAGGCCAAACGAAAAAGAACTCGACAACCGGTAAGGCAACGAGCGCGAAACGTAGGGAAACACCTACGGCTGTCAATACGGGGACGGCAATATTGGGAACCGCATGGATATTCACTACGGTTCGATTCCGAAGACCCTTTGCACGCGCTGTACGGATATAGTCCTCATCCATGGTACTACGGAGTGAAAGGAAGGAGGATCTCGTTAGATAAGCCACAGGTCGAGCGGCTAAAACCAGGACAGGAAGCAGCATGTGCTTGTAATCCCACCCAAAACCGGCGATTTTGACCAGCTGTTTGCCGGTATATCTCACATAATAGAGTTCGCCCGTCCGCAGGAGCAGGGCTGCGAAGAAGGCTGGAACAGATATCCCAATTATGGTAAAGGCCAAGACAGGAAACGTAACCTTCCGCTTTTTTGAGAGAGCCGCCATGGCGCCAAGGGGAAAGCCGAGGAGGATCGCCAGGCCAAGGGCTGTCAGTAATAGGCCCATGCTATTTACATAGCTCTGTTTTAGAACATCCAGGACCGGTACCGAACCGCCACTGGTTCTCGCGTAACCGAGATCGCCTCGAGCAATGCGTTGTATATATCCCTTGGTATCGTTGAGGGCTATCCTGCCGTTTACTACGAGATCATAGCTCGGTTCGGCAACCTCGGAGTTTCGGATCATCCGCATGCCGAGATTAACGAAGAACACGATCAGCACGCAAACCAGGAGGATGAAAAAAAGACGGCGGCTGATGAGTTGGAGCATGCGATCCCTTGCCGGAAATGTTAAGCGGTGAGGCCGATGGTCTTATCCAGATGGAATCTATCGACCTTCGTCTCGCTCGATAACCGCTGGGAGATCACCTTACAGGCGCAGACAAGGCTTTCACGCTCTCCCAGGATACACGGTAGTCTATCTTCAGGATGATTATAGGCAGGTGTAATTTTAGTGTCAAACGAGTGTCATTTTGGGGTAGAAGATGAAGGCCACCCTATCAGAATAGACGGAGAGCTAGCCAAACTTCCCTTATGCCTGGCAATGCACGGATGAACCAATCATAAATTGGCGGGGGTGAATCCAGACACTTCGTCGGTCTATCCTTTTACCCTGAAGCTCCTGGTGCATCATACCATGATCTAGGATCTGGATGCCTCGATGTGTATTTCGAATCGAATCAGAGTTATTTGGATTCAAGATAAGCAAAACCGCGAGGGCTCGGTCTATAGACAATAGCTAGATCTTAGAGTTGAATTTCGTCTATTTCAATTCAAGCCAGTGTCTAGCC
>JAUVOB010000408.1 GCA_030599405.1 Chloroflexota bacterium
GGCCAGGATCTTCATTGTCGGATGCTTCTCGACGAAGCGAGCGATCGTCCCTGCGAATACTAGCATGACGCCAGCGGCTATCAGGATGGCGACGATCATGATCGGTAGCTCGCCAGATATTCCAATGGCTGTAATGACCGAGTCTAAGGAGAAGACGATGTCTATGATGACGATCTGTAAAATGACAGAGGCTACTGTCGTTGCCTTGGCCACCGTCCGTTCCTCTTTATCATCGAGAGCTTCCAGCTTCTCATGGATTTCGTGAGTGCTCTTGGCAATAAGGAATAGTCCGCCGGCTAAGAGTATCAGATCCCGGCCGGAGATCCCATGACCCATGATCTCGAAGAGTGGCTTGGTTAATCCGATCACCCAACTTATCGCTAGCAACAACAAGATGCGACTGAATACGGCCAGACCAATACCCATTTGCCGGGCTCGCTCCTGACGCTCCGGCGGTAACTTACCGGCAAGTATGGCGATGAAGATAACGTTATCGATGCCCAGGACGATCTCCAGGGCCACCAGGGTTAATAAAGCAACCAGACTCGATGCGGTGAATAATTCCATTTGTAGCCTATCTCCTACGAAGATCTATTCCTCGTCGACCCATCCACCGGTATTCTAGTAAGATTCGGGGCGATTGTCACCGGGCGATTGTCACCATGCGACAATCACCTTTGTAAGTTAGAATGCGAACTTGAGACTATTACACATGGTTACGATCTCTCTTTGTACCAGTGCAGAATCGGATTGCCTGCCGATGCAAGGTTCCTTGCCTCCACACTATGGGAAAATCGATAGTCAGGGACTACTAAGTCAAGGACAATCAAGCGCCGCCGGTTAGGTATCCAAGGAAATCGAGAAGAAATGGACAACCGCCATCCTTTAATGCGATTATGGGGATTTTCCGGACCACACCGCCGGCAGATTGTACTGGCGTCGACTTGCTCCGTATTGAACAAAGTCTTCGATTTAGCCCCACCCATTCTCATCGGGATGGCTATCGACGTCGTCGTCTCCCAAGAAGACTCCTTCCTCGCTCAATTGGGCATCACCAACGTAGTCGCTCAACTCTGGGTCTTAGCCATCCTGACCTTGCTGGTATGGGGTTTGGAATCGGCGTTCCAGTACGCTTACCAGGTTCTATGGCGTAATCTGGCCCAGACCTTGCAGCACGAGCTTCGTGTCGATGCCTATTCGCACGTACAGGGGTTAGATATGGCCTATTTTGAGGATCGGAGCACCGGCGGGCTTATGTCCATCCTCAACAACGATATCAACCAGCTGGAGCGTTTTCTAGATATCGGCGCTAACGACATCATCCAGGTCGCGACAACGGTCATCGTTATAGGGGCTATGTTTTTCATTCTCGCGCCAGAAGTAGCCTGGATGGCCTTTCTGCCCATGCCTTTTATTCTCTGGGGTTCCATCCGATTCCAGAGACGGATCGCCCCTCTTTATTCGGTAGTCCGGGAGCGTGTCGGTATTCTCAACGGTCAGTTGTCTAACAACCTTGGGGGGATCGCAACCATCAAGAGCTTCACGGCCGAAGATCATGAAAAAGAGCGTATATCCCAATTAAGTGACGACTACCGGGGGAGTAACCGAGACGCCATCTCCCTTAGCTCGGCGTTCGTACCCCTCATCCGCATGATCATAGTCCTGGGTTTTATCGCCACCCTGGTCTTCGGCGGGGTTTTGGTTGTCCGCGGCGAACTGAATGTGGGCGCTTACAGCACACTCGTTTTCATGACCCAAAGACTCCTTTGGCCTCTAACCCGACTGGGACAGACTATTGATTTGTACCAGCGAGCCATGGCTTCTACCACACGGGTCTTAGATCTTCTTGATACCAAGTCCTCTATTCAAGATGGAGCCCATGTACTGCCGGTTGATCGAGTGCAGGGGCACGTCTCCTTCGAAGATGTCAGCTTCGAGTATGGCGGTCACAACATGCCGGTCATACACCATCTATCGTTGCAGGTACCGGCCGGTGAAACTGTTGCCCTTGTTGGGGCCACCGGTTCAGGAAAAACCACGCTGGTGAAGTTGTTGTTGCGGTTTTATGATATCAAGGCTGGCGTCATCCGGCTGGACGGTAAAGACATTCGTGACCTACGCCTGGTGGACCTTCGAAGAGCCATTGGTTTTGTTAGCCAGGATGTATTCTTATTCCACGGAACGGTTCGAGAAAATATCGTCTATGGCTCCTTTGGCGCCTCACTGGACGAGATTGTGGAGGCGGCCAGGACAGCCGAGGCCCATGAATTCATCACCGAGCTTCCCCAAGGGTATGACACAGTCGTTGGGGAGCGGGGCCAGAAGTTGTCTGGTGGCCAGCGCCAGCGCTTGTCCATAGCTAGGGCTGTTCTAAAAGATCCGCCGGTGCTGATCTTGGATGAGGCTACCTCTTCTGTAGATAACGAAACGGAGGCAGCCATTCAACGTTCGATGGAGCGTATTATAGTCGGCCGGA
>JAUVOB010000076.1 GCA_030599405.1 Chloroflexota bacterium
CTGGCCGCTCTTTTCGACGTCGCAACAGTGGTCATGATCTTTTTCCTTGGCCGCCGGCTATTTGGGCCTGCGGCCGGGCTTTTATCAGCAGCATTCCTGGCACTGAATGTCATGCACATTCAACTGTCGCATTTCTTCGCTGCGGATCCCTTTCTCACTTTTTTCGTCGTATCCGCTGTGACATTTATGGTTCTCTCGCTAAAGCGAAGCCAAAGTCAACGCCGGCGCCTTGTTTTCTTGTTACTGGCTTCGATTATTGTTGGGCTGGCGGTAGGTTCTAAATTCAGCGCCGTTCTTCTGCTGCTTCCACTGTCATTAACCGTGCTGGTCAATGAAGATCGTTCCCGTAAAGCACGCCTCATTTTGCTATTTGCGGTTTTCATCATTGCCTTACTAGCCTTTGCCGTTACCAATCCTTTCGCCATATTAGATTGGACCTGTGATGTCGATTCACCAGCTATTGGTCTCGGTCCGCTAGAAATCCCTCTACCTGATTTAAGCTCTTGCTACATCGAGAACCTGGTTCTCCAGGGAACGATGGTTAGAGGTACCAGAGATGTTCCGTTTGCTCGACAATATTTGGGCACTAATGCGTACCTGTATTTCGTCGAAATGCAGATGCGCTGGGGAATGGGATATATCCTCGGCCTGGCCGCATTTATCGGATTTGGATGGGCGGTCTGGCGTGTTATCAAGGTGTTATATGAGTGGTGGAAGAGCAGAGAAAGGCCACTGACGCTAAGTACGCTGAATGAAACACTAGAGAACTCGTCAGAACTTAGCATTGGCCCGTATGTCGTTACGCGGGGTGAGCTGGTCGTCCTCGCTTGGACGGTACCATTCTTCATAACGACGGGGGCTCTCATGGTAAAGTTTATGCGTTACCTGGAGCCACTCACGCCCTTCTTAATGCTGTATGCTGCTGCCATGCTTCTTAGCCTGCCCTGGCGAAGATTGCGGAGAGTTATCATCGGTTTAGTCTTAATTGCGGCTGGGGTTCGGGCTGTCAGTTTCGTGAATATGTACAATCAGCCTCATCCATGGACAGTTGCATCGAGCTGGATATACGAGAATATCGAACCAGAATCTTCAATTCTTAATGAGGTCTGGGATGATCCATTGCCCGATTCTCTCGAACTGGATGGTGAGATGCGTCTACGAGGTGAATTTGGCGCCAACTTAGTTAATTGGCTCTCAGGGGTAAGAGAACTGGATAGCAAGCAAAAAATTGAGGAAAATCTAGCTCTCGTTGCCGGTGCCGACTTTGTAATACTCTCTTCCAATCGGAATTATGGCGTGATTCCACGTCTAGACGATCTTTATCCTGTTTCTTCTCAGTACTATCACCTGTTATTCGACGGTCGCCTGGGATTTGAGGTAGCTTATGTGGGGACAAGAACTCCAAATCTGTTTGGCTTCTCGTACAAGCCGGAGACCTTTTCGTGGCCTGGAACCGTTACGCCAAAGCCAGTAGAAGATTATTTCGACGACCTCCCGGGATTGGTTGGCGGTAGATTTGACGAAAGCTTCACTGTTTACGACCAACCACTGGTGATCATATTAAAAAACACTGGGAGGCTTTCGGCTGAGGAGATGGCCGAATTGTTCGAGTATTCATGATGCAAATAATCTGCTAACGATGAGTGTTACGAATTCAACCTCCAAACTAAGCGAAAGCAGCCTCGCTTCGCGGCGCTATATTTACTTCACGGTATTCATAGCCGGAATGTCGACCCTTGCAGTTGAATTTACGACGAGCCGCATGCTGCAGACGGTTTACGGGACATCAAATATCGTCTGGGCTAATGTGATTGGTTTGGTTTTGTTGTTCCTGACACTGGGATACTTTTTGGGAGGGTGGCTTGCCGATAAATACCCTGACGTAAGATTATTCTATCTCCTGGTCACGGCAGCCGGATTCTTCAGCGTCTTCTTCCTTCTGCTGACCAGTATCATCCTCCGTTCTGCTGCATCCGCGATGGCGGCCGTTAACATCGGCGCTATCCTGAGTTCACTGATAGGAGTTTTACTAACTCTGGCCCTTCCTGTGACGCTCCTTGGTTGTATCTCGCCATTCGCGATCAGATTGGCGGTGGAGGATGTTAACCAGGCAGGCCGTGTAAGCGGTCGCATATATGCCGTATCAACTCTCGGAAGCTTACTGGGTACCTACCTGCCGGTGCTCATCGTTATTCCACTGGCGGGATCGCGGGCAACGGCCGTGGTTTTTGGCGCTATTCTGCTCTGTGTTGGCCTGGTTGGCTTATGGCAGAACAAGGTCAAAGGACGTGGAGTGGTGCTTGGCCTATCCCTATTGCTTATCCCCTTCGGTGTCGTTGGAACTCAAGGCGGGATAAAGGATCATCCAGACCAGATCTACGAGACGGAGTCATCCTACAACTATATACAAGTTATCCGGCAGGGTGACTGCAATTACCTCCTGCTAAACGAAGGCCAGGCATATCACTCCTTCTTTTGCGATGATGGTCGTGTTCCGCGCATCTCCGTTTGGAGCGTGATGCTGGCTGCGCCGTTCTTCAACCAGATGGTAGAAAAGTCTCCACTAGAGAATATGGCAGTAATAGGTTTAGCCGCTGGAACGATACCAAAACAATTCACAGAAGTGTTCGGCCCGATTCCGATCGACGGTATTGAACTGGATCCAGCAATTGTGGAGGTCGGCCGGGAATATTTTTCCCTGACAGAACCGAACATCGATATCATTGTTGGCGACGGACGCTACGAATTGAATCAGTTACAGAAGCGGTATGATCTGATAACCTTGGATGCCTACAAAGTTCCGTACATTCCCTGGCACTTGACGACGACGGATTTCTTCCAGGAGGTGAAAGAACACCTAAATGATGATGGTGTTCTTGCCGTAAATGTCGGTCGCGCTCCGAATGATCGTCGACTAGTGGAAGCCGTTACCGCGACGTTACTAACGGTTTTTCCGTCAGTTCATACGATTGACGTTCCTGGTTCATTGAACAGCGTACTCGTAGCGACCGTCAAGCCGACCGAAAGCGGCAACTTAGCAGCGAATCTTGAACATTTGGACGGTGATCTGCATCCCTTGCTCCTTCGATCGATGACTGAGGTTGACCAGGGGCTTGTCTCTAGCGTGGCGGGAGATGTCGTCTTCACCGATCAGCGTGCGCCAGTTGAGATTATCGTGGATACTCTCGTGATTCGTTATTTACTTGACGAAGGAGCATCCGGACTGACGGGACTTGGAGGTTGATTTGACCAGTAGCGAGAAGAAAACGAAAAAACGACAGAGCGTGACAGTTGTTCGATGGTTTTTGATAATTGCGACACCGATACTTCTCACGCTCTGGTCAGTTCGTTTACTCATAACATGGAACGCACCAAGCTTTCCATCTCTGGAATACAGCCGTATTGAGTCCGACAGATACGGTTTCTCAGATGAGGATCGGATAGAGTACGCCGAAGCGACGCTCGACTATCTTCGTCAAAGTGAGCCGGCTGATGAGGTGATCTTTCTGCTAGAGGATCTTCGTTTATCGGATTCCAACCAGTCCTTATACAATCAACGAGAAATCGGCCATATGCTGGATGTGAAGAATCTGGTAGATCTTTTTAATCAGATACTTCAAGTCGTTGGGATCTTCGCGCTAGCAGGAGTTATCTACCTTCTTGCCCGGCCTGAGACCCGGATTGAGGCTTATAGAGCGATCATGTATGGGGGCATACTCACCACGGTGATTTTGTTTGTAATGGTCGTTCTCATACTCATATCCTGGAGCTTTGTCTTCGTCCAGTTCCACGAATTGCTGTTTCCGCCTGATACGTGGACATTCGCAATGAGCGATTCATTGATCCGGCTTTTTCCCGAACAATTCTGGTTTGATTTTGGAGTTCTCTGGGCGGTCGGCATACTAATCCAGGGCATCATCCTCGCCCTGGTTGGTTACCTGCTGCAAAGAAGAAAGCCCTCGAAGGAGCTAGCGACCTAATTCGATGTCGACGAAGCTGGTCCGATATGGGTATACCCAGAAGGTGATCTTAGCCCTATTTCCCTCCGCTCCCGCTGAAAGTTCATAGAAACCTGCGTCTACATCGTCGAAGGTGAAATTCTCCTGGAACACCTCATCCGGATTTATGCCCTTCGAAGCGTATGTTGTAGTGGCCCGATAGGGTGACGGGGCATCGAGGCGACGTAACGTCAAAGGAACCTCATCGGCCAGGCCTCCGTCGGGCCAGGTGACAGTCCCCGTTACGACTCCTCGATCGGGGAAGGGATAAAGCCAAAGAAGCGGATTCCGCGTTGACTGATAGTCGTTATTTCCAACCCTTACTTCGAAATGCAGGTGTGCTCCATCGGCTACACCTGACGAGCCGGACAGGGCAATTACATCCTGGGCATTAACTGCCTGGCCTTCCTCGACCAGAGGCTCGGAGAGATGACCATAAAGCGTATAGACGGGCTGTCCGTTAAGCAAAAAGTCATGTTCAATCACCACGACATTCCCATAGAAGTCTGGCGCATCACCAAGGATTATTGAGCCATCATTTCCGGCGATCCTGACGATCCCATTCGCGACTGCCAATACTTCTGTGTTGGCGGGAACATTGAACTCTACTCCATGATGGGGCCGTAAAGTACCACCCCGAGTTGTCCCGTATGGATAGGCCTTGTCAGTCCAGTTCGTCGAGCCCTGGGGAACTGGACGGGAAAACCATAGGTGCTCCCCGGTCGCAGACTCTGGTGAAGGGGGCGGCGTGAACGTTGGCATTGGTTTCAGGGCCATTGTCGGCTCGGCCGTCTCGACTTGCGGCTGCGTATCAGGGGGATTGACAGTTGGCGCAAGTAAATCTGATTGTGTAACCACTAACGAAGGCTCAAGTGGTTTTGCAGTTACCTCAGGAAGGACAAAGGTCTTCTGTTCATTCGGGCTGGCCACCGTGACTATCACGGGTGGTGGAAATACCGTATTGGCGTCAACAGTTTCCGGGCCATCATAAGATGAGCTATCCGCGACCTCGAGTGCTTTTGGTGTTGCCTCGCTACCACACGCGGGTAGAGAAATAACCAACAAAAGGAGCACAAGGAGACCGAAACCGGCTTGCCGCGAAAGGCGCAGTATTGTTTCAAGCGTCGGATTGGAGCTTTTTCTATGAATCAGAATCCTCCGCGTCCGTCAGCAATAGCCATAATTTCCTTCGACAGTACATCCACCGACTTTTCGATAATCTCTAACTCATCCAGCCACCGGGTAGCCAGTTCGCGATTCTCTAACGAAGTCGCATTCACCCGAACATTGAGACTGGCTATCTGAACGGCTGCAAGGGCCATTATCCCGCCGGCAGCGGCATCTGTCAGGGCATTGATGTTGCCAATACGACTGATTTCGCGGGCTAGAGAGGCAACCTCCAAGCTCCATCGGGCCACGGACAAGGGAACCTCACCCGCCACAACTGTCGCTTTCTCGATGGCCTCTTCCCTTGCTTCCTTCTCAGGAGATTTGTCTCGATAGGCTTTCATCACCTCATCAAATGCCTCAGAATCAGCCCGCACCGCCTTGGTAAGTTCGTTACGTAGAATGATAGCTCGCCGTACAATTTCAACCGCTTCAGGCTCGATATCGGCGTATTTCTTACGTCCAATGGTTAGATTGGCGACCATCTGCGTCAAGGCAGCACCCAGCGCGCCAGCTAACGCGGCCGTCGAACCACCACCTGGGGTGGGAGATCCATCCGCTGTGGCTTCTAGGAAGGTCCGGGGAGTTATGTCCGCCTCGGTCTCCCTGGCTATTCGAACCTCCAATACCTGATCTTCATCAAACTCGTCCAGCTGCAAATACCATTGAGCAGCATCCAGTAGAGCATCCTGAGGCGCCAATCCTATCAGTTCCGCATTGGTTATGGAGAGACCGTAACGGGATGCCTCCTGGCGAACCATTTCCTGAACGCGATGGATGGGGGTCTTGCTAAAGTCCGTCAGATTCATACTCACTTGGGCACGTCCGTCGACTAGGAATCCCATGGCCTGGACGTGGCGAAGGCCACCACTACTGAATCTAACAGCCTTGGCGATTTTCTTAGCTGCAGACACGTCGTCTGTATTCAAAAAGATATTGTAGGCGACGAGAAACGGCCGCACCCCGATGACTGTAGCGCCCCAAGTTTTAGGTATCGCGGGGCCGAAATCTGGCTTACGATGAGTACTGGTCTCTACCTCTTCACGCCACTTCTCATATTCACCCCGGCGTATGTTCGACAAGGAGCGTCTTTCTGGCGCCAATGCTGCTTCACCATAAAGATAGACCGCGACGCCAAGATCATCACCCACTCGCTTTCCAAGACGATTCGCCAGGGCAATGCAATCTTCAATGGTTACTCCCTTGACCGGTATTAGAGGACAAACATCGGTAGCGCCGATACGTGGATGCTCCCCTACATGCTCGTCGAGGTTAATCAATCGCGCGGCTTCTGAAATGGCCTGGTAAGCGCCTTCCTCTACCGCATCGGGCTCACCGACAAAGGTGATTACGGTTCGATTGTGATCCTCATCGGCACTGACATCTAAGACATAACAACCCGGAACTGCTCGAATGGAATCGGCAATAGCGTTATAAACCTCGGGCCGGGATCCTTCGCTGAAATTCGGCACACATTCGACTATTCGCTGCATGATGGTAAATACCTCATTAAAAGTACACGTTAGCTAATATAGTTGACATAAATTGTGAAAATAGCCTGATTGGTCAAACCAACCGAACTCGGGATTGCTCCTGAGCACCGTCGCAATTGTCGTGCAAACCAGAGATTTTATCAAAGGCAATGTTCAACCGGCA
>JAUVOB010000151.1 GCA_030599405.1 Chloroflexota bacterium
AAATCCTGTATACACCGCGTTACGGAGGTCATTCTACTTCTGGCTAAATATCAGGTCAAATGATTGCAACTATCCATAGATGGCGCAGACCGTGATAGATTCTTTCGCGAATTTCGAAAGAACCCTCTACAGCAACCCTATTTTTTAATGCCGACAGTTGTGAACACGGTTATCGATAATGTCACCTGGTTGGTGAAATAAGTCAGTGCTGAAACTTCTCTTCCGAATGGACCAGCGATGGTCAAATACGCACGTTAATTCATCTTCGTTAGGTTCCACGGGAGAGCACGTGCAATGAAGGAGGGCAATGGATTAGGACTATCGATAGCTCAGGAATTAGTCCCCATACACAGAGTGCAGCTGTCTACCCGGAACTAAGAAAGGGCCGTATGGCCATTCATGAATCTCCCAACAATCGCGAGAGTTGCCTAACTCTTTGAACCGATTACGCTAGATAACCGTTAATGAGATGCTATCGCCACGGTGCGCTGTAGGGGTGCGGGAGCCAACTGCTTCACCTGACATACTCCATGGACCCGTGTGCGTGATGAGCGCCTCAACAATATCACCGCGCATTTCACGCTCGTCGTCAAAGAAGACCAATTTGCCTTGAGGTGATCGACCTCTCCAGCGTCCCTTTGTCTTGCCCTCCACTAAGACCTGAACGGTTTTTCCGAGCCAATCAGCCATTTTTCGGCGTGATACACTTTCCTGTAACCCCTCGATCGCCTGGAGCCGGCTCCGTTTTTCGATATCCGGAACATCGTCGACCATCCGGCGAGCGCTTACCGTGCCGGGTCGAAGGCTATACTTGGCAACATGTACTTTCTCATGCTCCAGCTCTGCAAGGAGATCATACGTGCGTCGAAACTGTTCATCCGTCTCCCCTGGAAAGCCGACGATAATGTCGTTGTGGACGGCCGAATCGGGCACCAATTCTCTTATCTTGTATACCAGATCTTTATAATACTCTGCCGTATATCCTCGCCCCATCTCGCGCAGAATATCATCGTCTCCTGCCTGGCTTGGAATTTCGATCTGAGGCATAACCTTCGGCAAACCGGCGACGGCATGCAGAATCTTGTCGGTCATATAGTTCGGGTGACTGGTAAGAAATCGGATTCTTTCAAGCCCTTCGACCCTATGCACCTGCTCTAACAGGTCTGCCAAATCAGGGCCATCGGCAATATCCTTTCCGTATCGATCAATGATCTGACCCAGGAGAACGACTTCCTTTACGCCCTGCTCGACTAGAGATCGTACTTCGCTCACGATGGCTCCAACGGGTCTTGTCCTTTCGACTCCTCTCCTGTGGGGAATGACGCAGAAGGTGCAGGCGTGGGAACAACCATAGACAACAGCAACCGGAGCGGAAACAAGCCTGCCCTTTTCAGCAGATGGTAGCAGCACTTCTTCGTTCTGTATCGCGTAACGCGTGGAGGTAGCCGCCTTGTCGATGTCTCGATCTTCACCATGCAATATATGGGCGATCAAAGGCGCACCATCACTGGCAGGAGGCATCCATACATCAACGTACGGGTATTTGCTCTCAAGATTCTCGTCGCCCTTGACACCGACAACACATCCCATCATCGCCAAGGTAAGATCAGGACGTAACTTCTTCAATGGCTTAAGACTTTGCAGTCGTCCAAATGCCTTATCTTCCGCCTTCTGCCTTACAGTACAGGTCTGAAGAATGATGACATCCGCCTCCTCGGCGATTGGCGTCGGCTTGTAGCCGAGGCCTTCGAGCCGAGTTGAGATCAGGCGAGCGTCGGCATAATTCATCTGACAGCCACTAATCCAGAAATGATATTTCTTCGTCATAGATACTCCGCCATATGTCCCTTCACCACCCCTCTATTGGACAATTGGCATTATTTTGATGTCGGTTAAAAGAAGCGATTCTATCGACCGGTTGCGGGTGCGTCAAATGATCGCTTCACCAGCGCATATTCTGTCATGCCGCTGGCGTTACTCTAAGGTTCCTTGATTCCGATCAATATTAGCTCGGTTAGATTGAATAAAATCCTCTCCCCAATGAATCGTGGTTTGAAATATTCCTGCACCTGAGAAGGGGCCTGACGCAACATCAGCTTAAGCCGGGTCAAATCATCATCAGGCACGTTCATTCGTTTTGCCCAAGCATCGAAATCGAGTTGTTTTTCAATCGTCTCTTGATGAAGGAC
This sequence comes from Chloroflexota bacterium, assembly GCA_030599405.1. GTDB lineage: Bacteria > Chloroflexota > Anaerolineae > Promineifilales > Promineifilaceae > UBA11865. Next base: position 2,190 of record JAUVOB010000151.1, read on the forward strand.
ACGTAAACTACTCTGATAGAAGATTTCCAACCACTGATCGCGGCTTAGACTCGCTACGTGACTGGGATCCCTCAGCCTATCGAAGGCGTTAATGAAGCGACCTGTTTCACTTAACCGCCTTGTTTCTTTCCGCGTTCGAAAGCCGCCGGGCACAATGTTATCAACGACCGCCAAAATGCCTCCGGCGCGAAGTACACGAACCGATTCTGACATGAATGCGGGTAAGTTATGAAAATGGTGAGCGGCGATGCGACAGGTTACCAAATCGAAAGAACCTGATGAGAACGCTAATCGTCCAGCCTCGGCCGAAACCGTATCAACGTTGGTTCTCCCCGTATCAAATGCCAGTCGCCTTGAGACCAACAACATTTCAAAGGTGAGATCGGAAGCCACGACTCGCTCAGCGAATGGGGCGATGGCGTTGGCTGTGTGGCCCGCACCGGTTGCAACGTCGAGAACGCGCCAGGTGGGCCGGATGTCTATGGCATCTAGCAGGAGATTCAAGCTTGCGCCCTTGGCATGAACCTTGCTAGTCGCGTAAGCCTCAGCGCTTGTTCCGAACTGTCGCTGAACTTTTCTCAGCTTCCTAGGATCAGTCAGACTCTTATCTTCGTTCGCTGACCTTTTCATCGTGGGATCGCCCACGTCGCCTGATAACAACCCAGCTGAGGAGGTTGTACAACTTCCCTCGGCCCACTTTCTAGATCGAAGAAATACAATTGGCCCGTTTCCAGGACCAGGATCGCCTCTCCGCCAGGTGACCAATCTGAATAAGGCTTGTGCGGGATTGCTCCAATTTCGCTAAGATCGACAGAACCTGTCGGACCATCCGTCAAGCCGCATAGCTCGTATTGACAGGTATTCGCTTCGCCGTCGTAGATACGACCGGCAAGGTTCGCTCCGTCTTCCGACAGGTTAATAGCATTTAGAGTCTCGCTTCCGGAGGCGAGTAGTAACGAGTCTGAATTCATATTGTGTTTATATATACTATATCCTCTTACACACGAAAGAACCGTCCTTTTTCTGTAACCCACCTTTGATCAATTGGTTCAACTGCTGGCACGATGAATACGAATGTGCGTCTGACAGGTTTTCGCTCGGCTGGCAAAAACGCCCCCATGTCACTAGAGTTTAGCGCCAATCAGCAACTTCACTCGAACCCGAGATAAGTTTAGACATTTTTCTTACTCGGATTCAGGAAATTTGTGATTCAAGAGCACGGGATTAGTGGGAGTTGGTCCAGGCCGCACCGCGGCACGCGTATAGGCCATGCAATACCAGGTGTTGGTACATTTCCTCTGGTGCAGTCAAGATGAGTTTTCCATCCGACGCCTGGAGAAGCCACTTACTGTCGGCCGACCAACCAAGAGAAGGTGATATCGTTCCATCAACCGGTAATAACTTCTGCATATCCCCTTTATCAAGGTCATAGAGTGTCACGTCGAAAAGGGGTAAAACAGTGGTGGCGTTCGGAGCAGCACTAATAATCAGTAACCAACGACCATCGGGAGAGAAGCTGACCGAGGTCAAACCGCTCGCGGAGACATCGCTCTCGTAAATCAACGTCGCCTCATCGCTCTTCCAGTCATAGGCAACGAGATAGGTCTGATTTCCTGCCCGATTGCCCGCCGTGACTATTATCTTATTGGGATCGGCCGGTTGAATCGTGGCTCTCATAATGACGATGTCAAGCCCGCTCGTTCCGGTGATGAGATCAGCCACATCTGCGGCTTGAAATATTACCTCTGGAACGACCGCGTCAATGGTAGAAGACACAATCTCCGGAGCGCCAAGCGCTTGAATATAGCCAATAGTGTTCTCACTAATCCAAAACGGATCGCGACCTTGTCCTACCAATACTGGCGACTTGCCAGTGTCATCGCCTACATTAATGGATTGGCCTAGAGTAGCGTCAACAAATATCGTCTTTTCCCCACTAGGCGACCAGCGAAGACTTCCTGGCACTTGTTCGTGTGAACAGTATTCTAACGCGCAGTCACTTATGTCAAGCAAATATTTTCCTCCGGAAAACGCCTGGCTATCGTATCCACTGAGGCCAATGATCTGACCCTGTGGATCGGCGCGCCCTGTTAGACGGTATATCTTATGCCCTTCATCGACTATATATTCCTGTTCATCACGCCAGATAAGGGTCTGTATCCTTTCGGGTCTAAACAGCTGATCGGATAACAATAATCCGGCACCACCCGGTATGGCACCCATATGTACAAACTCGCGATTGGTCAATGCAAGTGACCACGAGTCAGCATCAGGATCGTAGACGTACAGGTTGGATGAACCGACTATGCCCTCATCGCAGATCATAGCCACATTCTGATCTGGAAGCGGAATCGGGGATTCCTTTCGCTCAGTATCCTGCCAGGCATCGATGCGTTGGAGAATGTAATTATTCCAGTTTCCTTCAACATATTCTGTTGTGTAATCCATTTGGAAGATTCGATGGAACCATTCATTGAAATTGCCCGACATGGCGAGATATCTCTGCATCTCGGCCCCTGAAGCTCCAATCCTGCCTGCTGAGAGGAATTCAACTAGGGCGTAAACAAGCCAACCATCAGGTTGCTCCCCCAATTCCTCTATAGGGAGAGAGCTGTCCCAAATTTGAGCCAGGCGCGCGAATGTCGGTGGTACCCGAAGCACTTCCAAGTAATCCCCGGGAGTGGTAGGCCAAACCTGAACACCTAATTGGGCCAACTGAAAATCCAACAAAGCCTGATAAAAGATGGATTGATCGCAACATTCCCAGGCAGTCAGATCGTTAATCATCCTGCTTACTGCGAGGGTAGCATAGGCCCTCTGAAGAGCACGGTATCCGTCTTCGTCGCCTGGGATTCCCATCAAGGTTGGCGTTGGCAGGGTTAGATTACCACCCTTATCGAAGTGCGAAGCCGGGTCGGCTAAATCGATTAGAACCATGGGATCTGGGCTGAGGACAATTCGTAGTTGATAAAGTTCTGGGCAGTTAATATCAGCAAGTGAATTGCATGCTGATCCA
>JAUVOB010000305.1 GCA_030599405.1 Chloroflexota bacterium
CAGGTATCGAAAGTCTATGCAGACGAAAGCTATCAGACAGCACAGGCAGAGCTTAACCGGCGCGATGCTGAATCTCTTAAGAGTACACAAGACATCAGTCCGCGTGCCACTTCTCCGAGTCCACAACGAAGGCTTCGGTGGTCGGTCGTATCTACTTCAATTCTCATCCTGATAATGGTCTGGATAACCGGACTGATATTCGGGGTCGCTTTCTTTGGTGATACCACTTGGGAGATCGCTGGCCGGAGTATCAGCGCCGTCGCTATCGTAAACCTCGTGTTAATTGTGATCTCGCTAGTCGTGCTGGCCCTGGTAATCCGAGGTCGTGAACCTGATGACCTCGATTTCGGTAAAACGGACAACAATCCGGTAAATTGGAGTTACGTCTGGGTTGTCTTGTCGGGTGCCCTTATATTCGGACTGGGTGCTGGTTTGGCTATCGCCATGAAATCGCTTCCGACTAGCTGATCTGACAGAAGACAGATTGCTCTGTCAGGCCGATTGGTCTGCCAGTCGTCATGCTAGAACCAATCTCAAGAGGTGGCTGTCTAGACCGAGAATGATGGTTTCGTTTCGTACCTGTTGGATCAATCCAACAGGTATTCCATTATCCAATATATACCAATGGAATGTGAACCATGAACGTCGATGAGATATATGAACACCTCGAGTCCAGCCGCGAGCGTCTTCTCCTTGTTCTCCAGGTCCTACCCGATGATATGCTTTCTCGACCTGGCGTCATGGGAGATTGGTCTGTTACCGATGTCCTGACTCATCTTGTGGCCTGGGAGTCAGAACTGGTCACGTGTCTCATGAATCTTGATCAGGGCAAAAGACCTTCACGCATGTTGGATGCCATTGCTGATGTCGATGGTTACAATGCTCGCCGCTATGAGGAGAATAAGGGCAGGGATTTTGACCGTGTTCTCGATGACTTGCGGAGTGTGAGAATTCAGCTGGAGGAGTGGCTATCGCGATTCAGCGATCGCGATCTGAACGATGGCATCAGGTATAAGTGGAGCGAAGGGGTGGCCCTGTGGCAGATTATTGAGGCAAATAGTTTTGGCCATGAAGGCGAGCATTTACCCGATCTCAAAGCCTTTGTCCGCAGGTGGCAAGATGGCCAGATAGACAATTAGATCTTTAGAAGGAATCTATGACTCCTTTGAATGATAAGATGAAACCGGTTCCCATTGAGGCCGCTTACCAGATAGCTCACAGCGGTGCAATTCTTGTCGACCGCAGCGACGCTGGGTTTTTACAGTTTTCGGGAGCAACACGTCTTGATCTTATCAACCGCATGTCTACTCAGAAAGTGGATGACCTGAAGAGCGGTGAGGGTGCGGCTACCGTGTTGACCACCGACATCGGCCGCATTATCGACCGCTTGATACTCTATGCCGGCCAGGATATCGTCTTTTGCCTAACTGGAAAGGACAACGGCGACAATATCGCCCGTTATCTGATGCGATTCGTCTTCTTCATGGATGATTTCCAGATCGAAGATCTCAGTCAACAGAGGGCGATATTAGCTGTCTACGGCTCTGACGTGCGTAACGTGATTGGCGGTTTGGTAGAAAATGCCGAGGGCATAAAGCTTCATCATTGGCAGAACGCCGATATCAATGGTATCCCGGTTTCGATCCACCGGACCGATCCTATTGCCGGCGAAGGTTATTTGATTGTTTGTCAGTCGGAGAACAAACCTGAAGTCCATTCACAGCTTCTGTCTTCGGGTGTTGTCCAGGTGAGTCCGGATGCTTTCGATTATCTTCGGATCGAGAGTGGCCAGCCCACTTTTGGTCGTGAACTAACCATGGACTACATCCCGCTCGAGGCTGGTTTGCGGTCTGATATTTCGTTCAACAAGGGTTGCTATACCGGGCAGGAGATAATCGCCCGCATGGACAGTCGTGGCCAGCTCGCCAAGAGCCTGGTTAGGCTACTTCCTGATTCCTCTATCCAATCTGGCGCAGAATTGAAAGCCGGCGAGAAAAATGCCGGGATTATCACGTCCGCCGCCCAGGGTCCTGCTGGTCCCCTGGCGATGGGCTATGTGAAGCGCGCTTATCTTGATGGAAATTCTCCACTCACCGCGGGAGGAACACCAGTTAAGCTGGTAGAAATGGCGGATTAATCATAGATATAGCGTCACAAATTCAAAGATTTTCCTCAGCGACAGACCCCATTATTTTGCCGAAATACTAACAGAACCAGACCCCAGAATTAGTGATCTTGTCCCGAATCTTGATCCCCTAAATCCAAACCCGGAAACTCGTTGATCACGGTGGGATCGGTTATAATTGAACGGGTGAAAGCCGCCCTGTGAGAGGTGGCATTTTTATTATTAGCTCCTGAAAAATACGGGCAGGAAACTGTCCGTTTCTCACGCAGGAATGATCACCTCGCTGACGGAGGTTCCATTGAACATAGGCACTATAAGCGCTATTGACATTAACCAGGAAATGCGCGATGCGTATCTCGACTACGCTATGAGCGTGATCGTTGCAAGAGCTCTTCCTGATGCTCGCGACGGCCTGAAACCCGTCCATAGGCGGATTCTGTACGCTATGCATGACATGGGTATCCGGCCCAATACGCCACACCGGAAAAGCGCCCGAATCGTCGGAGAAGTACTTGGAAAATACCATCCCCACGGAGATCAGGCTGTATACGATGCCATGGTTCGCATGGCCCAGGAGTTCTCCCTTCGCTATATGCTAGTGGATGGTCAGGGCAATTTCGGCAGTATAGACGGGGATAGCGCCGCAGCAATGCGATATACCGAGGCCCGTATCGCCCGTATTGCTAACGAGTTACTTGATGACATCGAGAAGGAGACCGTTGGTTTTTCCGAAAACTTCGATGGTAGCCTCCAAGAGCCAGACGTACTGCCCGCCCGCCTTCCAAACCTGTTGATCAAGGGCGGATCGGGCATCGCCGTTGGAATGGCTACCAATATTCCGCCCCACAACTTAAATGAAATCTGTGACGCCACGATCTACCTCATCGACCATCAGGATGATCAGGACACCGTGACCCTGGATGATCTGATGCTGTTCGTTAAGGGCCCGGATTTCCCAACGGGCGGCATGATATTAGGCATCGAAGGAATCCGTAACGCTTACGCCACCGGTAGGGGGCGAGTGATCATGCGGGCTATTGCCACGGTCGAGGAAATGCCGGGATCGACCGAGCGACATCGTATCAACGTCACCGAAATCCCCTTTCAGGTAAACAAGTCAAATCTCATCGAACGCATGGCCGAACTGGCAAATCAGGGCAAGATTACA
>JAUVOB010000208.1 GCA_030599405.1 Chloroflexota bacterium
CAATTACTATCGATGGTATCCCAGCCAACACTTCGATGAACGGCTTGATAATCTCCCGTTGCCAGGTCGGCGCTATCTCCCCTAGATAAACGGCGGTAACAAGCCCTAGCGGGACGGCGATGATTATCGCCCCAAATGTGACCAGCAGCGAGCCAACCAGTAACGAAAGAATGCCATATTGGTTGTCAATAGGATACCACCGGCTGCCAAAAAACTGGCCGATCGAAATCTGGCGAAAGGTGGGTAGTCCTTCTCTTAACAAGAAGAAGAAGATGAAGGCGATAATGACGATGACCGAAATTCCGGTTAATCGAATCAGCGCTTCGACAACGAATTCGGTTTTTGACCTGGCCGCGATCCGCTCCACGGATTGCCTTGGCGGTCTGTCCGGAGTTAGTAGATCATCCTCTATTGACATCAGTTCCTCATTCTGCCTCTAGAGGTACAAAACCCAGGTTTTCTACAATAATCTGACCGGCGGGACTCAGAATCCAGGCAAGATACTCTGCTATTGCATCTGTAGGCTCGCCGGCCGTATACATGTACAAATCCCGCGACAATGGATACGTACCCGCCTTGGCCGTCGCCGTCGAGGGTAGCACATAGGCTGATTCTGAATCCAATGCGATTGACAGCACCTTTTCATGCAAGCTATCGACATATCCGAGACCGTCGTAACCAATTGCATTCGGATTCCGCCGCACTTCGCTAGTGATCCCAACAGAAGAGGGCATGAGCAGCGTCTGGGGGGCGAAGATGTCCGTGTTGTCCTTTTCGCCTCGGCGGACCACCTCCTCCAGGAAATAGACATGGGTGCCCGAGTTGGTCTCTCGTGAAACCAGGATGATCCGGGCGTCATTTCCCCCCAACTCTGCCCAATTAGTGATCCGGCCCGTATAGATGTCCGCTAACTCGTTTATGGTTATCTCGCTCACCGGGTTCACCGGATTTACGATTACAGCCAGGGCATCAATGGCGACAACATGCTCGAAAGGGTCTATTCCGCTAGCACGGGCATCTTCAATTTCAGTCTCTTTCATCTGTCGCGAGGCGTTGGCGATGTCGACTGTACCATTAATCAGCGAGGCGATTCCGGTTCCAGAACCGCCGCCGGTTACGGCGATGCTCACTGTTGGATCCACATTTCTATACTCTTCAGCCCAAGCGAGCGCGATGTTAACTATGGTATCAGAGCCCTTGTTTTGTATCGCCCGTTTGGCCCCCTCACTCGAGTCTGTCCCTTCGCTTGCGCGGCAAGCCGATATCAGGACAAAAAAGACCATCAGCAAGACGAAGAAAGTTCGCTTACTTTTTGATTTGGGATCAGATGGGAGAGATCTCATAATACGGGCCAGTTGGAAACCTCCACATAGGCCGTATGAAACCGAATCATACCCATGATTAGGCAGAAAAAAAGCGTCCCCCGTTGGCGAGATCGTATGTTCCAATGCATTGTTTTTCCGGTGTGGTCGCCGCGCATAAACGCCGCGTGCCAAGGTGAATTTTAGGGGTTTCCGCACGAGGGGCAAGTACCATTGTCAAAGGTGTTGAACGAGCACTGATTAACCGGTATATGTGCGAAGGTACTCTGTCCCGAGCGCAATACTTTCCTATAATGGATACGTGACCGATCTCTTGCTTCAGACAAAGATAATCGCTCCACCTATACGGTCGCAACTTGTGGGTCATCCTCCGTTTTTCAGGTCGTTGAAGACATTGCGGTCACACAGCATACCCTGGAATGATTGGATCATAACATGCGCGGGGTATCTGATGCCCGAATTCGAACAGAGGCCTTTACTCAAGCCAGGACCAAAGGGATTGAGTAGAGGATGGTTAAGGGGTGAATCTTAAGCGCCTTCAAATTGGGGAAGGTACGGGGCAAAGCTTTGAAGGTAATCGTCCAGGATGGCTCGAGCACGGTCGATGTCATTGATCATTGGATCAAGCAGCAGCGCCTGAAGGGCCTGCTGCTTATCTCCAGTTACAGCTGAATCTACAACCATTTCAACCAGGTTTGCCTCTCTACGCATCAACTCAGCGATCGGTCTGGGAAGGTCGTCAATCTGAAGCCCTTTGATGCCGCTTCCATCAACCATGGCGGGTATTTCGACGATGGTATCGTCTGACAGCCAGGCCATTGAACCATTATTTGGTATGTTGACCGCCTCATCATAGTAGAGATCGTTAAGGCCAATGGCTTTTATCAGTTCGACAGCCCCCTCACTTCGGGATTCACGCAACATGGCTAAAGAATCTGTCCCAGATGAGAGCTTCGCCATTTGGTCGATCAGAGCGGTGCGTGCTTCTTCATTCCCAGCCCAATCATAAAGATTGATCTCGTATTTTTTCCATGAACGGGCCACCGGATCATGTACCCAGGGCAGGTATTCGGACAAATGAGCGTCACCCGCGATAGGGCAGTAGCCAAAAACTCTAAACAGATCCATCGTTAAGGGATGGTTGTTCTGAGTTTCATGTTTCGCGACCTCACGGAGGATTGGATACAGGTCTTCTCCAGTCTGCTTGTCCCGTATCTCAAGCAACCAGATAAAATGATTTAAACCTGCCGATAGAATCTCAAAATGCTGTCTTCCCAGCTCTACCGCTCTATCAAATGGATCAGAATCGGGATATAAATCGCTGGATTCTCTCTCTTGTATTCCCTTGTCAATGTGGGAGCGTAGCAAAGAAGCAAGAAGGGCATAACCCGCGTTGATCTGGTGACATTTTCCGGCTACTTTAATGCTACTGTACTTCGTTAGTGCCCGTGTGATCCTGGGTAGAGGATTGCTGAAATTGATGAGCCATGAATCGGGGCATAGTTGCTCCATATCCCGGGCGATGTTCATAAATTCAGGTATCTGGCGGCAGGCATGCATGAAGCCACCTGGTCCTCCGTTTTCCGCGTACGGTTGGTGCAATCCATGTCTGGCAGGTATATCCCAATCCAACTGCCACAATTTCTCTCTTGGCCCAGTTTCAATCGATACGATGACGAAGTCAGAGCCGGACAATAACCCTCTTCTATCTGTTCCCGCCCGGACGTTCATCTGGGCTCCCCACTCATTATTCATGCGTTCGGCAACTTTGCTGATGATCTCCAGGATGGCTTCATCTTGATCAATTAGGGCTATTTCGCTCCCCTGTAGATCAGGTTCCCTCATGATGGAGGCTAAGGTGTTGGGTCCGAATGAGGCACTTCCAGCCCCGATTATCGCGATTTTCATCGCTGGCATCCTCTCTACTCTGATTTTATTTGTATAATGGGTTGGTTCTTATTCATGTTGGAATCTTGCCCGGTCGATATAATTGACGCCGAGAATTGAACGATATCTGCGATGGTAAATTACCTGACCTGCGACAATCCGATTCGCGATCTTCCTAGAAAGCGAACGCGACCACATTGTAGCCCCGCAACCGTCTTTCACCGAAAATCGACCTCGTCCGGTGTGCAATTTATCTACCGATCTTATTATATAGGGCGATAGTCTCAATATTGAAGACTTTGCTTTGAAGACCTCACTTTGAAGACTTCAAGATTAAGTGCGGTCAGTGACCACGATCCGCAAATCCCGATCACTATTAACGAATTGTTGAAGAGGAACTAGATGCGCGTACTTTGTGTTGATGTCGGCACCGGCACACAGGATATCTACCTGTACGATTCACAGATAGACATTGAGAATGGGTTTAAATTGGTAGTCCCGGCGCCTACGATGATGGTCCGCCGGCGATTGAAGAAAGCTACTCTCGCGAGTAAATCTGTTCTGCTGAGTGGTGTAACTATGGGCGGTGGTCCCAGTCACTGGGCTGCAGAGGACCACATAAAGGCCGGCTTAGATTTATACGCCACTCCTGCCGCGGCCCGATCTTTCAATGATGATCTACAGGTCGTCGAGGGTATGGGAATCAAGATAGTTGACCCAGAGGAAGTCGATACTATCGCCTCTGACTCCGTGCATATTGAGATGAGAGATTTCGACTTCCAGGCTATATCAAGCGCCCTGGCGACGTTCGGCGTATCGCTCCATGGGCTTTCGGCCGTCGCTGTCGCCGTATTCGATCACGGTGCGGCGCCACCCGGTTATTCCGACAGGCGATTTCGTTTTGATTACATTCGAGAACGAATTGGAGAAGATGATCGGTTGAGTTCCTTCGCCTTCCGGGCCGAGGATGTCCCCCAGCGAATGACAAGGCTACGGTCGGTCATCGATTCAGCGGCTAACGTGGACGCTCCGCTGATCGTCATGGATACCGCACCGGCGGCGGTATTGGGGGC
>JAUVOB010000214.1 GCA_030599405.1 Chloroflexota bacterium
ATTCAGCGGAAAGTCGAGACGACAACCACACATGCGCGAGTGGACCAGAATACCTCATGATAGGCGAAATGCGCGCGACGGTTTCTATAGATCCGTGCGCTTGGAGAAGAATCCAGGGCATTCTTAATTGGTGCGAACTGTCGAGATTAATCTGACTCGCGTTTCGGCTTTGGCTTCCGAACGCGCCGTCTCTTCCGCCTGTCAGTCAGCCTTTTGGGCAACTTGTTATTCCGATAGAGGACAATCAGCACGCCACTCAGAGCAATAAGAATGGATATGACCATCGAGTAGGTTATGGGGCTGTTACCGAAAGTAGGTTGGTCCGGCCGGAAGATCTCTACCCAGGCCCGGCCTCCGCCCCACCAGATCAAAAACAGACCGAACAAGGTGCCGTAAGGCCACTTGTCCCTGTTCCGCCTGTTGAGCAGCACAAGGATGATAAATCCAAGGAACAGCCACAACGATTCATAGAAGAACGTAGGATGGAATCGTGTATCCAGCGGGTACTGAACCAGATCATTATAGGGCGGTGTTCGAGGGGGATCTATCATAATTCCCCAGGGAAGATCCGTCGGCTGGCCGTGTAGCTCTTGGTTGATGAAGTTGCCCCACCGCCCGATCGCCTGGGCGATGAGAAGAGCTGGTCCTGCAACATCGGCATACAGCCAAAAATCGACCCTTCGCCAGCGTATGTACACATAAGCGAGGATGACCGCCCCGATAAAGCCACCAAGGATGTTTAATCCCCCCGCGCGCACATTGATGATGGAGCCAAATGAATCGTACTGGGCACCTCGACCGGCCACTACCTCCTGAATAACATACCATCCTCGAGCGAAAATAAAGCCGGCGACGATGACCAAGATCAATCCATTATAGAACTCATCCGGGTTACCACCCCGCCTGTTCACCTCGCGACCGGCCCACCAGGCGCCAACGGCGATTCCCAAGGTGACAATAATGCCATACCAATGTATGTCAAAGCCATCACCGATCGGGATGGTAAACGCTACGGGATCTATCTGTAAGAAGTCAAGCATTTACTTCGTCCTATTTGTGTTATTACTCAATATAGCCCAATCCTCGAAGCCGTTGAACCAACTGTTCGTCTGATTCGAGGTCCAATAAGGCGCCCGCCTTCAACATCTCACTCTGATTTTTGACCTCGTGTGCTAGTTTCTCCAACTCGTTCGCCAGATCCGCCGTCTCATCGGGTCGATCTTGAATAAGATTCTCCATCTCTAATGGATCAGAGCCAACATCGAACAACTCGTCTGAATGGTCGGCGACCTGAATGAGCTTAAGGTTATCTTTGACCACAGCGCGACGTGTGGCCAAGCACCGGAAACGTTCCAACAGTTCCGGTTGGCGATGTTGTACCGCTTTGGCAAAATTGAGAGGCGGGTAAACTTCGGCAAACGCTGTATTGGACTCCGGATCAGAGCCATTAATCGTATCTAACAGTGTCAGTGAGGAGGTTTCCTCGCTTCCAACAGCAATATGCTCGTCGCCCTCTAAACCGGCCGCTTCCACTATTGTGTGGTATATCCGCCGCGTGCTCACTGTAGAATCTACTCGAGTACTATCGCTGATTTTTTCAGGCCAGTGCAATATCAGGGGCACATGTATCAACTCCTGGTAGGCCACAAACGCATGGCCAAAGTAATCGTGCTCCCCCAGTCCATCTCCATGATCCGAGACGATAACGGTCAATGTGTTGTTTGCATTTTCTCTCTGGCTCAGGAGGTCAAATAACGGTCCAAGGTAATCATCTTGATAGGTAACCTCAGCGTCATACATATCGCTAAGTACGCGGCCTTCTAGTTCCTGTAGAGGTTCATCTAATGGAGCTGCCCAACGGTAGGCTTCACGATTCCAACGGCGCAAGATGTTGCGCGCCTCTTTGTTCGACCGCATGTAGGGAGCCACCCGATCGACATATTCTCCCGGCGGCCAAAATGGTAGATGCGTCTCCATCAGATTCACGAACATGAATAGAGGCTTGGTACCCTCCAAATTCTCCCGCTCCTTTAATAGTCGCACAATGTCACGCACAGACCTGGCGTTCTGCCCCTTAAAATTAGCCATCTTCGACCATAAAGGTGTAAGAGAGGCGTTTAAGGATATCCGGAAGGCCAGATCGGAACGGCCGAAGAAGTTCTGAATCGGATAGGATATACGTCTAAGAAACTGAGTGTATCCCTCAAGCAACCAGTTAACCGGCCAGGGAAGTCCTGTTGAATGCCTAGGCATGCTCGGTATTGCCCCACCATAATTATAGAAGCAGTCGAAACCACGCTTGAATCCGTTGTCAAGAACACCCACCAGCGGGTTATTGCAAAAGCCAATCGTCTGGTAGCCAGAACTTTGTAACAATTCGGCAATGTGCGGGCGGTCTGGACCCAACGTGTGATTTGACTGTGTAACCTGGTGCGCGGTCGGGTAAAGGCCGGTAAACATTGAAGCATGGCTAGGGATCGTCCATTGAGCCGGTGATATGGCCGATTCAAAGAGAGCCCCGTCATTGGCAAATGCGTCGAGGTTCGGCGTAATCGTATCCTTTTGTTCGCTTGACTGGTAACCGTAGCATCCCAGCCGGTCCACCCGCTGTGTATCTAGAACAATGAATACAATATCGGCCTGTTTCATAATTAGATTCTCAGAATAACGTTTTCTTGGCACTTTGGGCGTGATCCACGACGCGAAGTTCACAGAGCGCCGGATTCACTAATGCACCGTAATTACCAGATTCTAGCATGCTTGTAGGGAAAGCTAACATCGAATTCATTCTATGGCAACTCGATATCAAGTAAGTAACCACCGCCATCTCCGGCATAATGGCTGATGATTATTGTATAGACGCCGGATGCATCAAGAAGTAAGATCTCTAGCGCCTCTTCTCCTCCACTAAAACTGTCGTCAATGGCCGCCAGAAATCGGTTGTCGGAACTGGACGAGGCGTAATGTCAGATAGAGACTGAAATCCAGATGCCCGTTTGTCATGAGGGACCTGTGAAATCATGCGATAACCGTCTGATGGCCGGTAACTGTACTATGACTGTGGCTATGTTAAAATCACCAACTATCGGGTAAACTGCTCTAATACTCTACGATGCGCATAAAACATATCTCACTGGAAAACTTCCGAAATTACAAGCAGCTTGATCTCGCGCTGCCTCCGGGTCCGACGCTCCTTCATGGAGATAATGCCCAGGGCAAGACAAACTTACTTGAAGCCATCTATTATCTGGCAACAACCCGCTCTCCTCACGCGAATCGTGGGCGTCAGTTGATAAACTGGGAGAAATTGGAGGGGGAGGAGCTTATCGTTGTCGGTCGCATCGTTGCCCAAATCGAGATAAACGGCGATTCGTTAGAACTTGAAATGCGGTTAATCCGCGAGTTTCAGAAGGGAAGGTTCGGATTCAGAAGAGAGGCGCTGGTCAACCACCGTAAAGTCCGGCTGATGGATCTCATTGGGAAGCTGCGGGTTGTTTTATTCCTCCCTCAGGATATGGCTATAATAACTGGATCGCCATCAGTCAGACGCCGCTACATCGACATTACGCTATGCCAGAGTGATCCGTCTTATTGCCGGGCACTTTCAACGTACAATAAGGTGCTTGAGCAGAGGAATGCATTGCTCCGCCAGATCACTGAAGAAGGGACCGGTCTGGATGTGCTGCCGGTGTTTTCGGACAAGCTTGTTGAAGCGGGTAGCCAGGTATTCCTTGGCCGCGCTCGTGCATTGTCTTCTTTAGATGAACTGGCTCGACACATACACCGATCCCGGCTCACGCGTGGTAACGAGAAGGTTAGCCTCTGCTATGTTCCTCGTTTTGTGAACACCAACAACAGTCGAAATCATGAGCCGAACGACCTTGGGACATGGCTCTCCCAGCAGCAAGATTCAGAAAACGTGGCCGACAGATTCCAGCAAGAGTTGGCCAAAACCGAGAGTGCAGAACTTGCCAGCGGCTTGACCCTCGTGGGTCCCCATCGGGATGATTGGCGATTCCAGGCCGACGGCAGAGACCTGAGTAATTTCGGCTCGCGTGGCCAACAGAGAACCGCCCTGCTAGCTCTCAAACTGGCCGAGATCCAGTGGATGACAGAGAAGACAGGAGCGACGCCTATCCTTTTGCTGGATGAGGTAGTGGCGGAATTAGATATAAATAGACGAGAGTTTCTACTAAGTACAGTCCAAGAGGCTTCCCAA
>JAUVOB010000046.1 GCA_030599405.1 Chloroflexota bacterium
ATTACGTCTGCGAACAATGGGATCTCACCTGAAAGAGTTGGCGTCGTCATGAACACCGGTGGAGGTGGCATCACAGAAGCCGAAGAGGGAACCCGCGTCTATTTAGATCGAGGTCCGCGAAGTGTTAGTCCTTTCATGATCCCGAAAGGCATGCCAAATGCCGTGTCAGCAGGGATTGCCATGGAAATGGGCGTAAAAGGCTTGGCCTTGACTTCAACGGTTGCCTGCGCCAGTGGCAACTACGCGCTACTCGAAGGATACCACTTTCTGATGCGGCGCGAGGTGGATCTCATCATTGCCGGAGGGGCAGAGTCGGTGATTTCACCGGTCTATATGGCAGGCCTGCATCGCATGAAGGCCCTGAGTAGATGGGAAGGTGATCCAGCAGGTGCCAGTCGCCCGTTCGATGCCGACCGATCTGGCTTTGTTTTCGGCGAAGGGGCAGGGGCGCTAATCCTGGAAAGAGAAGAATCTGCTATCAAGCGTGGAGCTCGTATATACGCCGAAGTAGTTGGGGGCAGAATGACCGCTGACGCATTTCACATCACTGCGCCCGATCCCGAGGGATATGGCGCAGCCCGGGCCATGACAGGAGCATTGGAAAGCGCAGGAGTTCCTATTGAAGATATCGAGGTAATTTACGCCCATGGCACGAGTACACCGCTAGGAGATGTAGCTGAAACGAATGCCATTAAGATCGTCTTTGGAGACTACGCATCGAAGCTGCTCGTCACGGCAACAAAATCTGCAATCGGGCATACAATGGGGGCAGCCGGGGCGATTTCATCCATTGCCGCTGTCTGTGGCATTCGAGACAGCCTGGTTCCTCCAACGATTAATTTGGAAACGCCCGATCCCTATTGCGATCTTGACTATGTTCCTCTTAAAGCGCGAAGCCATCCCCATCGCCTAGCCATGGTCAACGCCTTTGGATTTGGGGGGCACAATGTCTGCGTAGTGATCGGGAAATATGAAGGATAAGCGAGTTAGGGTCGATCGGTGTTTGTTTGGGGGAGGTTGCCCTCGGACACTCTGGCGAAAATAGCCCAGTTCGCAGGGTCGCCATCGGAATCGAATTAGTCCTTGCCGTAGCTTGCGAGAAATGAGCCCAGAACAAGATACCCTCGATTGTGCTGTAATCGGCGCCGGTATATCAGGCCTGGTGGCGGCAGACCTATTGCATCGGGCTGGAAGGAGGGTGGCCGTTCTCGAGCAAGAGTCCATAGTAGGCGGTCGTATGGCAAGCCGGCGATCCGCCAGGGATACCAACACAGGATTAGGCTCCCCGGCCGTTTTCGATCAAGGAGCCCAATACTTCACTACTAAGGACGTTCTGTTTGAGGGCCTGGTCCGTAGTTGGGAGGAAGCAGGCCTTGTCCGCGAATGGTCGCAAGGATTCGCCACGTCGGATGGCTCTTTTTACGCCGACGGATTAGCGAGATACTGCGGTCTCCCAGACATGTCCGCCGTGCCCAACCACCTAGCTCGTAACCTGGATGTTCGTTTAGACTTGCGGGCCAGCAAGGTCGAGTGGCATAGGACAACCTGGCGCATTACGGACGAAGATGGCCAGATCCTGACCGCCAATTCACTCATTTTGACACCACCTATCCCAATATCCCTCGCCCTGATCGATGCTGGTCTGGTAGAAGTGCCGAAGGTTCAGAGAGATATACTTAATCGAATCGAATACGAACCATGTCTCGCGGTCATGCTCCTCCTACAAGACGGCGCGAACTTACCCAAACCGGGTGGAATGTGGTCCGTTGGAGAGCCAATTGCTTGGATTGCCGACAACCATGTTAAAGGTGTGTCGCCAATCCCTGGAGCCATTACGATTCATGCCGGACCTGACTTCAGCCATGACCAATGGCAGTCAACAGATGAGGCCATTGTCCGGGAGCTGGTCGCCGCCGCCGGTGAATGGTTGGGCTCTCAGGTTATCGATGCCTGGGTTAAGAGATGGCGATATAGTAAACCTTTTCTGACCTATCCTGAGCCCTGCCTCTATATACGGAAACCGGGACCAATACTCCTTGCCGGCGATGCTTTCGCCGGTCCACGCGTCGAGGGAGCAGCCTTATCTGGCATGGCAGCGGCTACCGCGCTTCTTTGAGCGAGTTTTCTGGCTGTTGACACGCCCCTTATCTCCTAATTACAATCTAGTGACTTAGGTTCGTAGTTGTCTGAGGACCGGGCAGGAAAGAATTGGCCATGGTTGATTGGCATCTGGGCACAATGGGATTCGGTTTCAAGGAGTGGAGCGGTGTCTTCTACCCGGAAGGTGTCTCCTCGCGCGACTACCTGATCCACTACAGTAAGGTCTTCGACGCCGTTGAGTTGGATTCTACCTTCTACGGCACGCCTCGTCCTGAATATGTCGAGCGTTGGGCTGCGGTAACGCCTGAGACTTTCAAGTTCTGTGTCAAAGCGCCTCGGGAGATTACCCACGATCTTCGCCTGGTGGATGCCGTCGAAAAGATGAATTCCTTCATTGAAACAATGGCCATACTCGGAGACAAATTGGGGGTAATTCTCATCCAGATGCCCCCAGATTTCACATTTAGCCAGATTCACAACTTAGCCGTATTTTTGCGACAGCTACCTTCGGGATTTCGTTTTGCGGTAGAGTTTCGGCATCGTTCGTGGCAGACGACAGCCACGAGCCAGCTTCTGCAGAACCACAATATCTGTTGGGCGTCAGCCGACTATATTCATATGACGAAACGGGTCATGGTGACCTCGGATCTCCTGTATATCCGATGGATAGGTCGACACGGTCGGTTTGACTCCCACGACGTAGAACTCGTGGATCCGACGCCAGACTTAGAAAAATGGTTGCAGGAAATCCAGGCTCATGTAAACGAGGTGTTCTCGGCATATGGCTTTTTTAACAACGACTATTCTGGTCACTCGCCAACAACGTGCAATAGGTTTAAACAGCTCCTTGGATTACCCATAAAACACAGCCAACCACCACGGCAGGGCCGGCTCTTCTAAGTTGGAAAAACTCCCCCGATAATAAGCCCCATTCTCGGTCGACTCAGATCGACGCGCCCTGAATACCGAAGTTAGTAACCTGCGCCCAAGAAAGTCCTAGCCGCTGGCTAATGCTTGTACGGTAGAGAAAACCGCGTCGCGTGTGAGTTCCAACCACGGTTCCGGAAACAAGCCGAGAACTAAGGTGACAACGACCGCGATCGATATTGCAACAGTGATCGTGGGTTTGACAACGACCTGTCCTTCTCCTTCATACATAAAGGAGTAGTAGACGATGCGCATGTAGAAGTAAGCTGACACGACGCTTGTTAACACTGCTACGATTGCCAGCCAGGCCAGGTCCGCATCGAGGACAGCGGCGAAAACCGTGAATTTGGCGGTAAATCCGCCTGTTGGAGGGATCCCTGTCAAAGACAACATGAAGAAGGCCAGAGCTAGAGCCAGCCATAGCCTTCGCTTCGCTAATCCTTTGTAATCATCGAGGGTAAGCCCCTGCCCTTCATGGCGCTCGACGGCGATAACAATGGCGAATGCCCCCAGGTTTGTAAACAGGTAGGCAAACAAATAGAAGAGGGCTGCACTGATGCCGAGGCTGCTATTGGCTGCTGCCGCGACGCCCATCATGATAAAACCGGCATGGGCGATGCTGGAGTAGGCGAGCATCCTCTTTACGTTCCTCTGGGCCAAGGCGACGAAATTGCCGATAATCATGGTCAGGGCAGCTATCACCGCCAACATGGGCACCCAGGTATCGCTTAGGTCTGGTAGCGCATATAGAAGGATCCGAATCAGTGCTGCAAACCCCGCCACTTTTGCGCCAACGGACATAAACGCCGTAACAGAGGTTGGAGCTCCCTCGTAAACATCTGGCGTCCACATATGGAAGGGAACGGCAGCTACCTTAAAGGCTAAGCCAACCAAGATGAATGCCGCCCCAAGGGATCCGAGCAGTGGCTCGTTGCCGATGTTATCAAGCACGACAGGTAAGGCGGTGCTTCCTGTGGCCCCATAAATCAAGGCAATGCCAAAAACCAGGAAACTAGATGAGAAGGCGCCTAGGAGAAAATACTTCATTGCCGATTCCTCAGAATCGACTCGTGGACGTGCAAAACCGGCAAGAACATATAGGGGAATCGAGAGCAGTTCCAGGGCCAGGAATACCATGATCAGGTCATTGGCCATGCCCATCAGCATCATGCCGCTGACGGAAAAGAGCATTAGGTAGTAATACTCCCCTCGGTCAATGTTGGCCTTCTTGAGGTAGTCGACGGAGATCAGGACGGCAAGAAAGGCCGTGAGCAGGATAATGGCATTGATAAAGGTGCCGTAATTGTCGACGGCGATCATCGGCGTTCCGCCTACTGGTGTGAATGTGCCGCCGCTATAATCCCACAGTCCAACTGTCTGCACAAAAGCCAGCGCGATGCCTACAAGCGTCAACCACGCTATCCATTTCTTCTTTTCTGGCGGAAGGATCAGGTCGACTATCATCAAGACCATAGCCCAAACCACTATCAGGAGGACAGGTAGTATCAATAATAGGTTGAAAGATGGGGCTTCGAATTCCATTGGTATTCTATCCACTAACTCCGGGTTGCTGAGTTGTCCTAAGCAAGACCATCAAAAGAATCAACCGGAGGGAGTCGTAATTCGTATCTGCTATATCTATCACCTGAATGATTGAGCGAAGAATCTCGCCGATCTGTGTTGTCGCCGCCCAAAAACACGGCTTTTCATTTGCTAGAAGCGATTTAGATCCGATTTTCACAATATTACCAAATTTCCTTCCGCTACGCACTCTGCACCGGAGTAGCAACTGCTAAGAATATCGCCCCCTACTCAGCCAGCCTCAACCAAACTCGATTACTTTGGAATATACTCTGGCCCTCCATATCCCCCAGGGAATCTGAGGTGGTCCGGTTGATGTTTCTACCACCACTTAGCTTATTCCAGCGACCTTTTGGCGAAGTCAGAACGCCCGGACGGATCCCGTCGGTGATGATAGCCTGCAACTCAACCCATCCACGACTGTTCTCCACAACTACCTTATCGCCATGTTGTATACCCCGTTCCAGGGCATTAGTCGGGTGAATAAAACAGCCGGGTGTCCCTCGATCTTAAGGAAACGTGACCGGTTGGCGAAGGTACTAGAAGTGAAGTGATGGGCTGCTGCAGATATCAAGCAAAGGGAGCCTGCCGCCTGATTCGACTGGGTCGAACCGTCCGGTTCTATGGGATCACCGTCCGCCGGCAGCCACCCGGGAAGTGGATCCAGTCCCTCCAATGCCAACGCCGAAGAATATAGTTCGACCTTTCCGCTTGGCGTCGGAAAACGTTTAACGGCAGACTGGTTGTTCCACACCTCAAAAGGGATTGAATCTCCTCCGATAGGCAGCAACGTTCCCTCTCGATTCAGACTGTCGAGGGTCATACCTTCAAGGATTGCTGAGCGGGAGGCACTGGCCTGTAACACCTCTTCGAAGACCTGGTCCGGACTCTGGTGTAGCCAGGATTCGCCAAATCCCATTGCATCAGCCAGTAAGGTCATCACACTCCAATTACTCTTGCACTCGCCCATGGGAGCGATAGCCTGCTGATTATAGGTTAACTTTGTGTGGCCATAAGCCCGGTGTAAGTCGACTTGTTCTAGCTGCGAGGTAGCAGGCAAGACAATACCGGCATAATCGGCCGTATCTGTCATGTACAGCTCGTGGACGACAGTGAATAGATCTTCGCGCCGCAAATGCTTCGCTGCAGTTGAGAAGCTCCCAATCGATTCCAGAAACGGGCGCTTGATACAGTCATCTGAACCAGCCCGAGGGTGCCGCTGTAGCTATATGGAAGAATGGCTTCGGCGCCAAGATCCTCGATTATCCCCTTCCATCGATCGGATATCTCGGCCGCGGCTTCTTCCCATGTAATCCTCTGCCAGAGACCGCTCCCCTTTGGACCCACCCTGCGCAACGGATACATCAGGCGTTCAGGATGATAGACGTGCTCAAGGTAAGGGCGTACTTTCCCGCATAGCCAGCCCTGGGTAATCTCATGATCTACTTGTCCGTAGAAGGCCACAGCACGACCGTCTTCCACCTCTGTGACAGTGCCACAGGTATCAGGGCAATCGTGGGGGCAGGCGCCTAGTATAACTGCCGCTGTCATGCGACTCTCCAGAATCTAACTATTAAACGACTATCATGGAGCGAGAAGTGCACTCACGGCTATTGCTTCGTGTACTTCATTCAGGTCTTGGGAAGGTGTGTTGATGTACTATGGTTTGTTCTGGCAAGAGGTGGACGAATCCATAGCCTGGTTGATGTTCCGGATCGAAACGCGTATCTACATCGTTTGGCCAGGCGGCGAACTGGGAGAACACGCTCGCCACACTGTAGTACTGGATGCCATCTCTCGTGCTCTGCATATGCTGGTGTACATGTCCGTGAAACACTCCGCGCAGGCGGTTACGGGCGGGGATCAGGGCTCTGTGCAACTCCTCTCCATTTGCGATGAGCATATTATTGTCCATCCAGATCGAGTTAAGAGGTAAGACTGGATAGTGGATGAAGATTACCAAAGGCAACATATTGACCGGCAACTTGTTGTCCGGCATCCCGTGCGCTATCGCTTCTTGGGAAACAAGCTCAAGTTGCGAGCTTGGCAGCAGCCCTTGGGGGTCGATCTCGTCTGGTCCTCTCGCGTCTAGTATGAGGAACCGGTAACCTTTTACCTCGAACGTATAGGACAACCTACTGGGATCGCTACCGGCTGCCTCCAAAGGGCCCATTGGCAAATACCGGCGAATATCGGCCGCTGTATCGTGGTTACCGATGGCGTAATAGATCGGTACCTCGAGAGCGGCAAAGACCTCGGCCGCTAATCGGTAGGCACTAGATTGGGGCTCGGCCACCACATCGCCGGTGTGGATGACAAAATCCGGACGAATCGGCATGGTGTTGACGATCTCCACCATCCTCTTCGCACACGGCAGCGAAGCATGACCATGCCGCGTGAAATCCGCTGTCGTTCCGATGTGCGTGTCGCTAATGTGGGCGAAATAGACGCCTTGGGCCGTCATCTGTCTAGTCGGTTCCTTTACTCAGGAGGGTGTACCATACGGAGGGCTGAAAACACAAAACGTTAAGCAGTGTTATCTTTCCGATCAGTATCCGCGTCCAAATACGGCGACCTGGTCGGTTTCACGCCCGGTGTAGATGCAGGTCCCTCTTCCTTCTGGGGTGTCTATCGGTAGGCACCGGATCGTCGCCTTTGTCTCCTCTTTTACCCGCATCTCGTCCTCGGTTGAACCGTCCCACCAGACACGGGCAAATCCATCCTTGACGGCCTCCTTTAATTCACCGTAATCCTTTGGCTGGTACGTATGCCCCTTAAGATAGTCCTGCGCCTTTTCATACATGGCGTTGTGAATGTCTTCAAGTAATTGCTCGACTACGACAGACAAACCATCTTGGGGTACGAACTGTTTCCCTTCTCGACCGGGTATGTCGCGCCTGGCGAGGGCGACAGATCCCTTGGCGACGTCACGAGGGCCAATCTCGACCCGAATGGGGACGCCGCGCAACTCCCAGTCATTAAATTTGTATCCCGGCGTTAGGTGCTCCCTATCGTCAACCTTGACTCGAATGCCCTTCTCAGCAAGATGATGCCGAACCTGAGTGACCGACTCCATGACCACGGACTTCTCTTCATCATTCCTAAAGATCGGTACTATAACTGCTTGATAAGGCGCTAGACGCGGTGGCATGACCAGGCCCTGATCATCGCCATGAACCATAATAATCGCCCCGATGACCCGAGTGCTTAACCCCCAGGAAGTGGTCCAACAATATTGAAGCTCATTGTTCTGGTCAAGATATCGAATGTCAAACGCCTTGGCGAAATTCTGACCGAGATTGTGCGAAGTTCCTGCCTGTAATCCGCGGCGGTCACCCATCATGGCTTCAATGGTAAAGGTTCGATCCGCACCTGCAAAACGTTCTGACTCCGATTTTTCTCCCGGTAGGACGGGAATGGCTGCATCATTGATG
>JAUVOB010000438.1 GCA_030599405.1 Chloroflexota bacterium
AACCGTTGCTTGCCTGACGACATACCGACTGCTCCAAGACTGACAAGGAATAAAAGTGAAGAATTTGATAAAAATTAGCAACATCGATTATAATCCTCGAATTCGTTGCGTCTATATTTTCTGTTTGTAGGTAGGAGTGATTACCCCACTGTCCTAACATTTCGTATATCATGACAAGGAATGAACCTGCACGGTACTGGCAACTTTCACCCGTAAAAAAGCCGAATATTTGAAATCCCCTCAGGATAAGGTATATGTCAATTGATCGATTTGGCCGCAATATCAACTACTTGCGCATATCGCTGACCGATAAGTGCAATCTCCGCTGCGTTTACTGCATGCCGGAAGATATTACTTTCCGACCGCGTGCGGAGTTGCTGCAGGATGACGAGATTTTACGACTAGTTCGAATCTTTGCGGGACTTGGTTTCGAGAAATTCAGGCTAACAGGTGGCGAGCCGACGGTTAGGGCCAATGTCGTCAACCTGGTCGCTGGTATCACGGCTACGCCAGGAGTGAAGACTGTAGCGATGACCACCAATGGCCTGCTTCTAAGAGATTTATCGCGTCCGCTTGCTAATGTTGGTCTTCAGCGTGTAAACATCAGTATTGATACCCTCAACCCACAGAAGTTTAAGACAGTGACCCGTTGGGGAGAAATTGATGACGTACTAGATGGTATTGATGCGGCACAAGAAGCTGGGCTTGGGATCAAACTTAACGCTGTCATCGTACGAGATTACAACGACAAGGAAGATGTGGTCGATCTGGCTCGTCTGACAATAGCTCAACCCTGGCAGATCCGGTTCATCGAAATGATGCCTTTCGGATCGGTGTCCGAGTTTCAGAGGTCTTATGTTGTAAGTGAAGACGAATTGCTTAGCACGATATCTGAGGCACTAGGACCTCTGGCGACGGTCAACGGCGGGAAGTTGGATGGAGAGGCACGCTTGTTTGAACTCGATGGCGCAAGAGGCACCTTAGGATTTATAAGCTCCGTCACAAAGCCATTTTGCGCCGGTTGCTCTCGAGCCCGGTTGACGGCCGATGGCAGACTACGTCTCTGTCTGCTCCGTGACTCTGAGCTCGATCTCATTACCCCTCTCCGGAGAGGCACAGACGACGATGAACTTACGGCTATAATCAAGGAAGCGATATGGTGGAAACCATGGGGCCATGGCTTAGGACAGGATGTAATCCCACTAAATCGTGTTATGTCAGAGATTGGAGGTTGATAGCCTTTTATCTCTTTGACTCGAAGCCTGTTGGCTCCCGGTCCTCAATACCCCATGTCCTGTCAACAAGGAAGAGAGGACGTCCCTTCACCTCATCGTAGATGCGCCCCAGATACTCGCCAATTATCCCTAGCGATATCAGCTGGACACCCCCGAGGAATAACACGGCGACGAGTGTTGTCGCCTGTCCTGACAACTCACCGGTTGGTCCAAAGACGCGCAAGATGATCACGGCGATGATGGCGATGAGGCTGATACCGGCAATGATAAATCCGAAGATGGTCGCCAGTTGCAGGGGAAAGTAGGAGAAGCTCGTAATTGCGTCAATCGCAAACGGCAACATTTGTTTGACGCTCTTAAACTTGGATTCACCGGCAAACCGGGCTTCCCTCTCATAAGGGAGACCAGCCTGCTCATAGCCAACCCACGGGACCATTCCACGCAGAAAACGATTCCGCTCGGGCATTCTAAGAATAGCGTTCACAACACGCCGGTCCATTAACCTGAAATCTCCCGTATCGACAGGGATCTCCACGTTTGTGATTCGACGAATTAGCCGGTAGAAGGCCAGCGCAGTAAGCTTTTTAAACCAAGTTTCGCCCTCTCGGTGCGAACGAACCCCATAGACGACATCGCTGCCTTCCCGCCATTTTTTCACCATATCTGGTATAAGCTCAGGGGGATCTTGTAGATCCGCATCTGACAGGATGACTGCTTGCCCCCTTGCATAGGCCAGCCCGGCGGTAACAGCCTCTTGAAATCCAAAGTTGCGCGAGAAGCTAATACCCTTGACCCGAGGGTCTCGCTCATGCAGCTGCTGAATTATCCTCGCTGAACCATCAACGCTGCCATCGTCGACCAGAATCAGCTCCCAAGGATCTTCAATT
>JAUVOB010000394.1 GCA_030599405.1 Chloroflexota bacterium
CACGACGAACGCGAACAGACATTGAACCAGATTCTCGTTGAAATGGACGGATTTGACACCGACACGCATATCATCATTCTGGCTGCGACAAATCGTCCAGATATCCTTGATCCGGCCCTTATGCGCCCTGGTCGATTTGACCGTAGGGTCATGTTAGATAGACCGGATATCCGAGGACGTGAAGCGATATTTCGCGTCCATATTCGGGGTAAACCGTTAGCATCCAATGTGGATCTCACGATGCTGGCAAGAGCGACGCCAGGTTTTGTGGGTGCTGATATTGAGAACACCGTTAATGAAGCGGCCCTATTGGCGGCTCGCCGCGATAAGAAAGTAATCGGCATGGATGAGTTTCAGGAAGCCATCGAACGCGTTCAACTGGGACCTGAACGCAAGAGTCGCATCATGACCGATGAGGAGAAGGAATTAACCGCCTACCATGAAGCGGGTCATGCGCTCGTTAGCCATTTCCTTCCCAACGCTCAGGCCATTCGAAAGATATCCATTATTCCGCGAGGTATGGCCGGAGGTGTTACCTGGTACCTTGAGGATGATGCCTTCTTCTACAGTCGTTCGAAGTTCAAGGCGCTGATTGCCACGGCTCTTGGCGGAAGAGTTGCCGAGGAAATTGTGTTTGGTGAAATTACTACTGGCGCAAGCAACGATCTTCAGCAAGTGACGAAGATGGCCCGTTCGATGGTTACGCAGTATGGGATGAGCGATGAAATGGGACCACGGGTATACGGCGATAGACAGGAGCTGATATTCCTTGGACGCGAAATTAGTGAACAAAGGGATTACTCCGATGCCATTGCCGAACAGATAGATGGCGAGGTTAGAGATATTATTGATTCTGAGCACGCTCGCGCCGCTCAGATCCTTACTGACAACCGCGATAAATTAGATCTTGTTGCCAACAAGCTGCTGGAAATAGAAACACTAGAGGCTGATGATTTTGTGGCATTGATAGAAGGAACCGATCCCCCAACTTCCCCGCCAAGCGCCGACAAGCCACCAGATTCTTCGTCGCAGGAGGTTGGCGAGCGAGTCACGTGGGAACCACCGTCTTCGTTAGACCTACCACCCGCACCTGCTCCTGCCTGATCTAAGTGACGAGTGTGCTAGGCCTGCAACGACGCCCGTAGTAGGGCATGGATGTGAGTCTCACACTATCATCCACTCGAGCCAGCCAAGATTGAACGATGATTGATAGACCGCAGGATGCACTTGCCCTCATAAATGATGTCCTGCAGGCTGCGATAGTCATATTTGGCGTCGCGGTGGTTCTCTATAATCTCCGGCATGTCGTTCGTGACAGGGTAACAAGAGCCTTCAATTCACTGCTTTTATTTGTCGTCATCGTCTACTTCACAGAGTTGATGGCGACTCGAGCATCCGTCCCCTTATCTGCAGACAAGTGGTTGCGACTCGAGTGGTTCGGCATTGCCATGGTGCCGGCAGCTTTATTCCATCTGGCTGATGCTCTATTGGTAACAACCGGGGACGTTTCGAGGCGACGCCGGTTGTTGGTTCGCGTTTGGTACTTACTGGGAATCGCCATCTTCGCCGTAGCTATGCTCTCAGAGCTTCTCGTTACCGGACTAGAACTCGCAACACTTGCACCCCACCTGGAAACTGGTCCCTTATTTCCGATTTTCTTCGTCTACTTCTGGATACTGAGCGCCTTGAGCATCAACAATGTGTGGCGTGCTCGTGAGAGGTGCATCACCTACACGACGCGAAAGCGCATGACGGTTATCTTCGCTACCTCCCTCGCCGCGCCGCTAGCTGTATTCCCATATCTCCTGTTGAGCAGTAATCTTCGACCGGAAAATTCCTTTGCTTTTTGGCTGCTTTTGATCGCCGGAAACATAGTAATTAGCCTGATGTTTGCCTTCCTAACCTATTACATCGCTTACTTCGGTGCGAGCTCTCCCGACAGAGTTGTACGAGTGCGATTGTTTAAGTATATGGCCCGGGTTCCACTGGCTGCCATGATCGTCCTCGTAGTTTATGTCCTCGTAATCCGGGCGGGATCCATATTAGGGCTTGCAGTCGAGACAGCGGTTGCCATATCTGTAGTAGCTACTGTGATCCTTGTTGAGTGGGCTCTCCATGTTTTCAAGAAGCCATTGGAGCGCTTCTTTCAACTAACTGATGAACCAGAGGTTAGATTAATCCAACAATTAAGTGAACGCGTTTTGACCACTCGCGATATGCACCAATTCCTTGATAGCGTCTTGGCAGCGACCTGTGAAGTCATAAGAACGCCTACAGCATTCGTCGCCGCGATTACACCTCAAGGGCCAAAACTTGAGTCGATAATCGGACCTCTTGAAAATGAAAATAAACAGTGGGCAGAAGAGGATCTCAAGGAACTGGCCGATCGAAACAGCAACGGCTTAGTCGCTGAAAACGACCTCGAAATGGTCGGCGGCTTTTTACTCTGGCAAGATTTTTGGATTCGTCCACTTCGAAGTGAAGTTGATGACACGGTACTCGGAATCTTTGGAATAAGGGCCAGATCAAGTGAGCCGGACTTTAACGACGTTGAGCAAGAAGCCTTCGACCGGCTTCTTGACCAAGCGACTGAG
>JAUVOB010000289.1 GCA_030599405.1 Chloroflexota bacterium
CCATTCCATGCTTCCGGATTCTCCAAATTCATTGCCGGTGGCAGGTTGTAGCTGGCAGCGAGTTGATAGCCTGGACCCCACCAGAGGTCCGTTGACACTGGATCGCGCACGAAGATCCATCCAGCATCTAATTTCATTATCTGAACCAACCGGGCCAAGGAATCATTCAAAGCGCCATGTACATCCGCGGCCCGGTTCAGCGCATTCGCGATGTCGTTGAGGGTCTTGAAATCGTTGATGAGATCACTGTTGTTGGACATTAGTGATTATCGTAGATGGCGAGGATGCGATATCAACACAACACGGAAACGGTCAAGGTTACCGCCGGACGGCTATTGTCTCTCGACAACAAAATTCGGACCGGACGCGACCGACAAATCTACCATTACCTCCACACCTCCAAATCCGTCGACAATGTCGTGAGCGCGAACTGTCAGCCTGGAAACACCTTCTGGTACAACGATTCCCCCCTGATTCCGTGTAAAGGGCTGCTCATTTTCATGCGGATGTAGTAATAGGCGCGTGAAAGGATCATCGCTGGATCTCTTTAGGACCTCTCCCTTTTCCGTGACCACATCCCACCCGTCGGCGTAATCCTCCCAGCTGGTGTCAGGATGGCGAACAGTGACGTGGAAGGTCCACGAGCCGTCATTCGCCTGGGCAGCTCTTACATAGAGAACGTCAGCATCCGCATCGCGAACGTCATCCTGATTGGCATTAGGCTGGTCCGATTCACTGGCCTTAGTCGTTGGACTTGATTTAGGCGCCTCGGCCTGATTTGTCTGGGGCAAAGCAGTCGATCCCTGGTCCTTTGGTTCGTTCAGATCACAGCCAACTGTCAGCAAGAGCAGCCCCACAGAGAAAACCCATTTCGAAATTGGCTTCATCCTGAAGCCATCTCCCTAACGGCTGTTTTGTGGTCATTCCCAACTGGTTCGTAAATACCCACGTTTCGATTCTTAGATCGTAAGTATTTCTCACGAACACGCTCGATGTCTTGTAGTGTGACTTCCTTGAGAGCCTCAAGCGTGTTCTCGTACCAGCTAAAGTCGCCGGCGATCATCTCGGCCATGCCCAACATCATAGCCTGTCCGGTAACGCTCTCGCCAGCCATGACGAACTGGACTCGAGCTCGTTTAAGGGCTTTTTCCAGCTCGGTCTGCGAAATGGGCTCAATGGCCAGTCTCTCCAATTCCTTGTATAGGGCAGTTTCTACTTCATCAATTGACCGGCCAGGACGGAGTATGGCGTTTACAGAATAGAGATATGGATCGATCGACGGTGCAATGGCACCCGAGACTGCTACTGCTAAATCGGTTGCAACGAGTGCCTTGTAAAGCCGGGAGCTCTTGTTTGTCGTTCCACCTCCGAAAAGACCTAGGCTGCTACCACCTGCATAAGCGGCATTGAGCAGTACCAAAGGATAGAAATCATCGTGGGTAGCTTCAGGTGCTCTGAAGGCAACCGTCAGATAAGTTGTATCGCCGGGTCCGCGAACGACAACGCGCTTTTCTCCCCGTTGCTCCGGCTCGGGTCTATTGGGATTGGGTATCACCTCGCCTTCTGGTAGCTCGCCGAACAACTCCTCGATACGGGTCATCATTGCCTTCGTATCGAAGTCACCGGTCATGACGATGGTCGCATTGCCTGGTGAATAATACCGCCTATAGTGATCGTACAAATCATCTCGGGTCATGGTCTCGAGGTCTATCTCATCGCCGATAGTCTCGTAGCGATAAGGATGAACCCGAAAAGCAGTGCCGACGAGTTCTTCGCGGAGTTGAAACGAGGGATTGTTCTCATACATGTGTCTTTCGGAGATGATGACCGTCCGCTCGGACTCAACCGCCTCTTCAGTCATTATGGCATTGGTCATCCTGTCCGATTCAATACGCAGAGCCAGATCTATCCGATTCGAGGGCAAGGTTTCGTAGTAAGCGGTGAAGTCGATCCATGTAAAAGCATTAAACCGGCCGCCCTCTCGGGAGACTAATCGATCCAACGAACCTTGGGGAAACTGGGGTGAGCCTTTGAACATCATGTGCTCCACCCAATGTGAAGCGCCAGTAATACCCGGTATTTCATTGCGACTACCAACCCTATACCAAACCCAGAAGCTAGTTACCGGAGCGTGGTGCATCTCCTTTAGGATAACAGTAAGTCCGTTGGCAAGGTTGGATTTTTGAACAGGAAAGTGCATCGTATTCTCCGCTAGAGCGTTATTGCTAAGCAATGGGCATCGAATTATAGCTCGTCACCTGCCAAATATGAAACACGTTGGCGACGAGCTGAAGAGGATTTTACCTGGTTCTAACGGAGGGGTATGGCAGGAATGTTACATACCAGGCTTGTACTCAGCGGTTTCGAGCAACCAGTACAGATCCCTTTCTTCTTGCTACGTTGCAATATGGATATCTAGTCGATAGACTAGCGATAAGAACATGGATGTCGCAATCGAAACGAAACAGTTGACAAAGCGGTATGACAGCCCTAAGGGTTGGCGACGCCAGGCCACGCGAAAAAGCACGACGGCCGTCAACCAGGTCGATTTGACTGTACCCTCGGGTGAGCTATTTGGTCTTATTGGCCCAAATGGAGCCGGAAAAACCACGCTCGTCAAGATGCTCTGCACCTTGATCGCGCCAACTAATGGTTCGGCGACTGTCGCCGGTTTTCCCCTTTCAGATTCGGGAGCAATTCGAACCTCGGTTGGTCTCGTCGTATCAGACGAACGAAGCTTCTACTGGCGTCTTTCTGGCAAGAGAAATCTAGAGTTTTTCGCCGCCATGCACGGCCTCTATGGGATCGAAGCTGAGGCTCGCATTCGCGATGTATTGTCACGAGTGGATATGCTCGCCGATGCAGATAAGCCATTCAGCAATTACTCGACGGGTATGAAACAGCGACTGGCTATAGCCCGGAGCCTGCTGCACAAACCAAAATTATTGTTTCTTGATGAACCTAGTCGGAGCTTGGATCCACGGGCCACTAACCGGCTGCATGAACTGATTAACCAACTAAACGTCGAAGAGACGGCAACAGTTTTTCTGATCACCCATGATCTGGCTGAAGCGGAGAGTTTGTGCCAGCGGGTAGCCGTCATGCATCAAGGGCAGATACAGGTTGTGGGCGCACCTTCGAATTTACGTCGCCAGCTTAGACCCCAGCAACATTATGCTGTGAGAGTTGATAAAATGAGTCCTGAAGTGATGGCGTCGATTCGTAGTCTCCTACCTGATGTCGAAACTGAGACGACAAACGGTCATCTGAACCTATTGTTTCAGGCGGGTGAGGAGGATGGCATCCTGACAGCTCTACTGGACCGTTTACGCCAGTACCAGGTGACGGTTTACAGCATCGAAGGACACCCCCCGAGTCTAGAAGAAGTATTCA
>JAUVOB010000183.1 GCA_030599405.1 Chloroflexota bacterium
TGGCGAAGACTTGCGCTAATCATCGTCGCGGTAACGATAGCAGTTGTTGCCTTGGGCTCGCTCACCTGGTGGATGCTGCCAGATCCCTTCAGCCTGATACCCCTGCAAATACGACTGCGTCTTCCCGAAGATGTGGTTGCCTATATATCGACCCCTATTCCGACTGCGCTGCCGGCGCCACTCCGTGCCCCAGATGAATCTCAGCCGGAAGTCGTTTTGCCTGACCTGCCTACCTCCACACCGACGCCACATCCAACAGCCCAAATCTCGGTTGACGAAACGCTTCCCCCTACATTCACACCAGCGGCGATAGCCACAGCTAAAGCAACTGCCACGGCGACATCAACGCCAACATCTAGCCCAACCGCGACGCCTACCATCCCCCCAATTACGGTGCTTGAAGGGATGGAAGTGATTGCTCAACAGTTCAATAATTGCGGCCCGGCAAATCTAACCATGGTCCTCAATTATCATCAACAAGGTTTAAATCAATCCGAGGTCGGGAACAGTCTAAAGCCGAGCTATGATGATCGCAATGTCTCTCCCGACGAAATGGTTGCCTACGTGCAAAATACTACCCCGCTCAGGGCCGGATATTATAGCGGGGGAGACATTGAATTACTCAAACGCCTTCTGGTAAGTGGTTTTCCGGTAATCATAGAGCGAGGGTTTCTGCCTAGTGAAAGTCTAGGGTGGATGGGTCACTACCTGACTCTATTTGGCTACGATGAGAGTGCGCAGGCCTTCTTGACGATGGATTCCTATCGTGGACCGTGGGACGACAGCGGTCGATCCGAGAGTTATGAGGCTATTCGTGACCTTTGGGAACATTTCAATGATACATTTATCGTGGTTTATAGGCCGGAAGACGCAGATAGACTAGCAAACCTTCTTGGAGATAACTATGCCTCACCGAATAATATGTGGCTAAGTTCCGCCGTAAAAGCACAAGAGAGGACTGTAGAAGATCCCAACAACGCCTATGCCTGGTTCAATTTGGGTACAAACTTGACCGAACTTGGGGAGATCACAGGCGAGGCAGATTTTTACGAAAATGCAGCCCTGGCCTATGATCGAGCTCGCGAGATCGGCCTTCCATGGCGGATGTTGTGGTATCAATTTAAGCCTTATCGAGCCTATCTTGAGGTTGGTCGGATTGATGAGGTTCTCGCCTTAACCCTGTCAGCCCAAAGTGTCGAAGAAACACATCTATACAGAGGTCATGCTCTTCTCGCAGCGGGAGATATTGGAGGTGCTGAAGGCTCATATCGCCGGGCGCTTCAATTAAACCCCAATTTCACTGTGGCTGATGAAGCGCTTGCTTCTATTACCCAGTGAAGCAGCCTCTGTTCGACAAATTAATTACCATGATTGCCGATCTTCGAATCAAACGATGGCAGGATTCGCTTACCATTCTGATAGGTAACTGATCGAGAATAGAATCTACAGGGGAGTATTTCATCACCAAACATGAGAATCAGCAGCATCTTATGTGACATTTTTCACTATCAATTTTGATAAAATGGTGTATTCTCACTATGGGTTCATTTGCGCCCAGTTTTTTTGCCAATAGGCAAGTATTTCTTTATGCCACCGGGATATTCTGTCGACAAAAACAGCCGGCCGGAATCTTTTATCGATGATTCTGACATGCGTATTGTCAACATCAGAAAAGCCTGCATTTAATGGAATTGATTTAGGAGGACCCATGAGCAAGATCAAGCGTCAGTTTCCCGTCCCGTCCGATTTGGACATCGCCCAAGCAGCAGAACAGCGACCCATTACTGAGATTGCCCAAGAGTTAGGACTTGAGGAAGAGGACCTAATACTATTTGGTCGGTATAAAGCCAAAGTTCATTTGGATGTGTTAAAGAAACTGGCTAACCGTCCAAGTGGCAAATACATTGACGTCACGGCCATTACGCCAACACCGTTGGGTGAGGGAAAGACGACGACTGGCATAGGACTGGTCCAGGGATTGGGTGTCATAGGAAAAAACTCAATCGCATGCATTCGACAACCCAGTCAGGGCCCGACCTTCGGGATTAAGGGTGGGGCCGCGGGTGGCGGCTACAGCCAGATTATTCCCATGGAGGATTTCAACCTGCACTTAACCGGTGATATTCATGCCATCACAGCCGCCCATAACCTCGTTGCTGCGGCGGTAGATTCGCGTTGGTTCCATGAGTCCCGTCTGAGTGATGAGAAGTTAGCTGAGATGGACTTAGAGAGACTCAACATCGATCCTTACAATATCACCTGGAACCGCGTCATGGATGTGAACGAGCGTGCGCTTCGTAACATCATTTTGGGACTGGGTGGAAAATGGGACGGCCGAGCTCGCCAAGGCGGATTCGATATAACCGTCGCTAGCGAAATAATGGCCATCCTCGCCTTAGTCAAGGGCGAAGATTATTCCTCTACTCTGAAAGACCTGCGCGAGCGATGCGGGAAGATGATGATCGGTACGAGCACTACAGGCAAGCCGATCACGACGGAGGATCTGGGCGTTGCCGGTGCTGTGACCGTCTTGATGAAGGATGCCATCCATCCGAACCTGATGCAGACGCTAGAAGGACAGCCAGCGTTTGTCCATGCTGGTCCGTTTGCCAATATCGCCCACGGTAACTCTTCGATCGTCGCCGACCAGGTAGCTTTGAAGCTTGGTGACTATGTAGTTACCGAATCCGGCTTTGGCGCCGATATAGGCATGGAGAAGTTCCTAAACATCAAATGCCGTTATTCCGGCTTAACGCCCGACTGCATCGTTCTGGTCGCCACGATTCGAGCGCTAAAGATGCACGGTGGCGGACCGCGAGTTATTCCAGGCCGTCCGTTAGATCCTGCCTACACCGAAGAAAATCTCGGCTTGTTGGAAGCCGGCTTGCCAAATCTGCATGCGCATATCCGAAATGCCAAACTGTTTGGCGTGCCAGTAGTTGTCGCAGTTAACAAGTTCAGCGCTGATACACAGGCTGAGGTTGAACTAGTCAAACAAGCTTCTGTGGAAGCCGGCGCAGAGACGGCTGCCATGAGCGATCACTGGACGAATGGCGGTGATGGCGCTACTGAGCTGGCCGAGGCAGTTGTCGCAGCCTGTGAGAAACCGTCCGATTTCAAGTTCCTATATCCGCTAGATCTCAGCATCAAAGAGAAAATCGAAACGATCGCCAAAGAGATCTACAACGCGGATGGAGTTGTCTACGAACCTTTGGCTAACCGGCAGATAAAGAGCTACGAAGCGAATAACTTCGGTGGACTCCCGATCTGTATGGCCAAAACGCATCTAAGCATCGGGCACGATCCTAAAGTGAAGGGCGCGCCGTCTGGCTATATCCTGCCGGTGAGAGAGGTTCGGGCTTCGGTCGGTGCAGGATTCATCTATCCGCTGATCGGTCAGATGCGTACAATGCCAGGTCTCCCGAGCCGACCGGCGTTTCTCAACGTCGACATTGACGACGACGGAAAGGTCGTTGGATTATTCTAGAATCAAAAAGCTCGGTGGCTCATTTTGTTAGCCAGCAAGGTTCAACCGCATACGCTGATGTTTCAACAGGGTGGTTGAAAAGTTAAGATTAGTAGGTGTAATATACTGGAGTTTCAGCCTGCCGGAAGGTAGACTAACTAATCAAGTAGGATCAACAAGACAGCCAGTTGTCCTTAGACCGCTGGCTGTCTTTTGCTTAATCAGTTTTATTCGGCTGACAGCGCTTCGCCAGCGTGTTGGGGGTTCCGTCGCACGAAGTCTTCGACAAGAAGCAGGTTATCTCCCGCCAGCTTGATAGTTTGAAGCAACGTACTCATCGTATCCATTTCCTCAACCTGTTCAGTTACGAACCACTGGAGGAAGTTGTTACTACTGTGGTCCGCATGCGTAATCGATAAGCTGACCAGGTTATTAATCTGATCAGTTACCATACCCTCCTGGTCAAGTGCAAATTGAACGGCGTCGGCAGGGCTATCAAAATCGTTCTTTAGCTCTGGTATGCCTGGAATTGTTGGCCTAACGCCAGTTTCCAACATAAAGTGGATAAATTTCATCGCGTGCATGCGCTCTTCCTCAGATTGCCGGTAAAAAAACTTGGCTAGTTCAATCAGGCTCAAGTCGTCGAAATACGCAGCAATAGCGATATATTGGGCAGAAGCTCCAAATTCACTCTTTATCTGTGCGTTAAAAGGTTCAATCATCGCGTTATTAATCGACACGTTATGCTCCTTGTTGACGGTTACGTTTCATCGGATTTAAGGCACTCCTCGATATTGTGTGCTTGTTCCCTAATCATAACTCACGTCTCCTTATCCGGACAGCAGGATGCGCACTAAACTAGAGATGCATATTCGGAAAACATGACAGGATCGCTGGAGCTAATAGAGGTCCCTCATTGGAAATATTTTGACTGAAGATCACCCTAAGCGTACACAGAAATATGGATTGAACCAATCACCGCCAGCACGTCGCTCTCAGGCAAACTATCTTCAACAATCGACAGCTCGCTAGCCCGGGTAATGCTCAGTAGATCGCTTTCAGCCCGGCGGATCTCTTCTCGTTGCCCTGAGCTGGTACCGGATATGACCAATCTGGATAATTCCGTTCCCAGTGATAACCCCGCATTGCTTTTATACCGGCGAACGGCCGTCGCAATTTGGACGAGAATTACACCAGTTTCTTCAGCTTGTTCGTCGATAAACTTTTCATGCACGACGGGCCAAGTCGACAGGTGGATAGAAGAAAATCCATTCTCCTCGGCAA
>JAUVOB010000247.1 GCA_030599405.1 Chloroflexota bacterium
CGCCGCTTGCGATCATCAGCCGCGTGGGATTTCGATTCCTGAACCATCCGTTCTACATCATCCTTATCCAGATTCGTAGATGCTGTGATGGTTACTTTCTGTTCCTTTCCCGTCGCTTTGTCTTGAGCTTTCACATTGATGATCCCGTTTGCGTCGATGTCAAACGTCACTTCAACCTGAGGCAAGCCCCGCGGCGCGGGGGGAATACCCTCAAGGCGAAACCGCCCGAGCGTCATATTATCAGGTGCCATCGGTCGCTCACCCTGCAGAACATGGATGTCGACAGCTGTCTGATTGTCCTCCGCTGTGGAAAATATCTCGGCCTTCTTGATCGGGATTGTGGTGTTGCGTTCGATCAGAGTCGTCATCACACCACCGAGTGTTTCTACGCCCAGCGAGAGGGGTGTAACATCGAGCAACAGAACATCCTTGACCTCACCAGCGAGCACGCCGGCCTGAATAGAAGCGCCAATGGACACAACTTCATCGGGGTTGACGCCCTTGTGAGGCTCTTTTCCCGTCAATTCACGGACAAGGTCCTGCACCATGGGCATACGCGTTGCCCCACCGACAAGTACAACTTCATCGATGTTTTCTATCTTGACGTTAGCATCTTTGAGCACGGCCTTGAAAGGCCCCTTGATGCGATCGACGAGGTCTTCGGTTAGCTGGTCAAACTTTGAGCGTGTCAGCTTCATTGTTAAGTGCTTGGGGCCGGATGCGTCTGCGGTGATGAAAGGCAGGTTGATATCCGTCTCTGTCACCGAGGAGAGCTCAACCTTAGCCTTCTCCGCCGCCTCACGTAACCGCTGCAGCGCTTGCCTATCCTCGCGCAGATCGATCCCGTGTTCTTTTTTGTATTCTTCGGCGATGTGGATGACGATCCGTTGATCCCAGTCGTCGCCTCCCAGGTGCGTGTCGCCGTTCGTCGCTTTCACCTCGACAACGCCTTCGCCAACTTCTAGCAAGCTTACGTCGAAGGTACCGCCGCCCAAGTCGAAAACCAGGATGGTCTCGTTTTCCTTCTTGTCGAGGCCGTAGGCCAGGGCCGCCGCTGTGGGCTCATTGATAATCCGCATCACTTCCAGCCCGGCGATCTTTCCCGCGTCCTTGGTAGCTTGTCGCTGGGAATCGTTGAAGTAAGCCGGAACTGTAATCACGGCTTTGGTCACTGATTCTCCCAGATATGCCTCGGCGTCTTTCTTTAACTTTGCCAGAACCATCGCTGAGATCTCTTGGGGAGTGTATTCGCGGCCAGTTGCCGGTATCTTCACCTGCGCGCCACCCGCAGGCCCCTTTATTATCTCGAAGGAAACCATCTCGCGTTCGCCCTCGACCTCGTCAAAATGTCGTCCGATGAATCGCTTAATGGAGTAAACCGTGTTCTCGGAGTTCACAACAGCCTGTCGTTTGGCCGTCTGACCGACGAGGCGTTCGCCATTTTTCGTAAACGCAACCACTGATGGGCATAGACGTCCGCCCTCCGCGGTGGTGATCACAGTCGGGTCGCCGCCTTCCATTACCGCGACGACGCTGTTCGTCGTTCCTAAGTCAATACCAATAATCTTTGCCATTGTTTGTCACCTCTTATGGAAATCTGATAGCTTTATCATAGGCGAATTACGCTAGAGAACTATTAACGCCCCGTAGGAGATAGATATACTCCAGACCTGTTGTTTTTTTCTACGGCTGCATTTAATCGGCTATCCGCTGGGTGGTTTAACATCTGGGTTGCGATCTTCTCTCCCGGTCACGTAAGATGATCTACAATCACAGCGTCTGTTTGTTTAGATCCTATTGACGCCCAATCTGAGCGCCCTAAGGACTACGCTCTCTTATCCATCTTCAGCGAGAAGATCGATAAAATCTAAA
Source organism: Chloroflexota bacterium (assembly GCA_030599405.1). Taxonomy (GTDB): domain Bacteria; phylum Chloroflexota; class Anaerolineae; order Promineifilales; family Promineifilaceae; genus UBA11865. Next base: position 1,873 of record JAUVOB010000247.1, read on the forward strand.
GAAAACATGACGGAGATTCTATGAGCGAATTGAAACGATTCCGAGAAGAGAAGGACAAGTTTTTTCTGCATGACCATCAAAGTCCACTAGATGACGAACAAAGGAGAGATTTCAGTGGGTTGAGATATTTCGCGGAGAATCCTGATTTGCGTATTGAGGTTGACATCGAGCGTTTCCCAGAAGGGGAGCAGGTCCCGATACAGACGAATACGGGAGCTGTGCAAAATTACGACAGATTCGGCCGTTTCCACTTTAAGGTTGATGGGGAGGATGTTGAGCTCACCGTGTTCCAGAACGAGCATGGTTTCTTCCTGCCCTTCGCGGACTCGCTCGCGGGTCAGGAAACCTACGGAGCAGGTCGATATCTCGAGCCGGAGTTACTCACCGGCGGACGGCTGATTGTCGACTTCAATTTGGCGTATAACCCCTATTGCGCATACAACGCCAATTGGTCCTGCCCCATCACCCCGGCCGAGAACAGATTGAGTGTGCCCATCAGGGCAGGGGAGAAGGTTTTCGAGCTGCATTAATCAGACGCAACTAGCCATAAGACACGAATCCCAAACTACTAGCTTCAAGCGACACCCAGGATTGGAAGGATCCGCCAAAGGTGTCGCTTATGCGTAATAGCTTACTGTCCTCACTTTGACGCATAGATTTCAATATTCTTCTCACAAAACTCTCACCTACAGCTAACACCCCTCTCATATGGTGGAGATAACCTTAAAGACGAAATTTCTAATGAATAACAGCGAATCAAACAACCCAAAATCCTCAAAAAAACAGTATCCACGGGTTTACGAGAAGGTCATCCCTATCGCCCTGGTGATTCTCGTCCTGGCTACTGTCTTCATGCTTCTGGTAATTGCAGCCGTCGTGCTCGGAATTTTCCCGGGGAGCGGTTAGCTATGCAGTGAAAGGCATACTTGTGCTCTTGCAGACTCGCGCACAATATCGTTCATGAGGAGATGAAATGACATTTACAAATACCATTATCCCGTTTCTTTCAAGCATTGTGAGTTTCGTATTCGCTGTAATCATCTTCAAACGCTACGCTGATCGCAGAGGAACGCATCTCCTGATTTGGGGAATAGGTATGGTCTTCTACGGTATCGGTGGTTTCTGCGAGGCTTATTTCGGCGCCCTTGGTTGGAATCCCTTGATTTTCCGTTTGTGGTATTTGTTCGGTGCCATTTTGGTCGCTGCATGGCTTGGTCAAGGAACAGTCTACCTGCTGGCAAAACGCAATTGGGCTAACGCACTGGCATTGATTCTCATCCTGGGTTCTATCTACGCTACATTTCGCGTGTTCAACGCCGAACTCGACCCTACACTGATGACATCCAGCACCCACACCGGCAGTGAACTCAGTGGCCATGCCATCGTCACTTCGGGCATCCGGACTCTTACGCCCATCTTTAATCTCTACGGCACCGTAGCCCTTGTCGGTGGAGCGATATATTCAGCCTACATCTTCTGGCGCAAGCGTATCCTTCTTCATCGAACTATTGGGAATCTTATGATCGCGGTTGGAGCTCTCGCCCCCGCATTTGGCGGCGCCTTCAGCCGTTTCGGTATACCCGGCGCCCTTTATTACGGAGAGTTTTTTGGCGCCATTTTATTGTTCGCTGGTTTCATCAGAGCGACGACACCCATGAAAAATACAGAGCCCCAACCCGCACCAACACCTGCAGGTGATTGAGGAAGGGGATCCTTATCGAGCCCGCACTTGATGACCCCTCTTTATGCGGGCAGAAGGGGTCTCTCGCGGGATATTAATTCGCTCTTGTGAGATGGAAGAAGGGGCCGACCTGTGTGTCGGCCCCTTCGATAAAATTCAGATGATGTCCAAATGCATTTAGGCTCAGTAGCTTTTTGCTCTCACTA
>JAUVOB010000336.1 GCA_030599405.1 Chloroflexota bacterium
AACATTGCGAGCAAGGCTATACGACAAATCTGCCTTTAGAGGCGATGATGAAAGAGAACGTCTTGTTAGCCACCTATTACGACGATAAGCCGCTTCCCCTAGAGCATGGGTGGCCTTTACGCGTTGTGGTAGGTTCGTTCGCGGACCGCAGTTGGCCGTTCGGATAAAATCATTGCGATAGCTATCCTACATGTCGGGGCACCCACGCGTCCGAATTCTGATTGAGTTCGTGCACACTACTCAGGTTGAAGCTCCTGGATTTGTTGCCGACCCTGCGACAGTTCGACACTAAAAAGGATCGGCGGCGCTATGTCCCATCAAGCGTGACCGTATAGAATGCAGGCTGAAACTCTAATTCGCCAACTCGTATGGAATATATCCCAGATTCAGAAATCACATGCTGGCTAATCTGTTCGCCTTCACCCGGTCCGTAGTCATCAATGAACTCGAGTTCTCCTGAATCTGGGGCGATGAGGAATAGGACAAGGTCATCGGAGTTGGAAGGGTCAATATGAATTGTCACCACATCACCTGCTGCCGCTTCGAAATTCCACAGATGATCGGTATCTGCGGGGAGGTTACCAGTACCTATGTCACCATAAGAAAGGTTCTCTCTAAAAATCAGATAGGCCTCGGAATCCATGTTAGTCATCACGATCGAGTAATCACCGGACGTTCCCCCTACGGCACGAACCTCGATCTCATATTCACCACTTTTCTCCAGTGAGATCTCGCTGATACTCTCCGCTCGCCCCGCCACTCCATCATTAGTTACGACAATCGTCGTACCATCTGGATCTATTAGTTCCAGAGCTATGTCTAAGTCCACGGCCGGTCCCACGCTAATGGAAATAATCTCGCTATCAAGCGCTTCGAAATCCCAGTAGTGAACGCCTTCGACACCCAGCGCGCTCCGCACAATGTGCTCTAAGACCAACGTACCACCGCCGGATGGGACTGTTGGCGTTGCGCTTGGCGTGGGCGAGGGGGTGATTGAGGGGGTTAGAGACGTGGGTATATCGGTCCCTGTTACCACCGAGGTTGGGGTTTCGGTGGCAACCTTGGTTTCTGTTGCCACAGGCGTAGTCGTTCTGGTTACACTCGCTGACACTGTTTGATTGATTTCAGCGGTGGCTGTCGTTCTTACTGTGGCGGATGCCGTTGGTGTGCTGCTAGCAAGTGGGGTGGCGCTTGCTGTCGCTGATGGCAAGGTCGGGATTTCCGTGCTCGTGGTAGAATCCGCGTCCGGCGTGGCAGACGGCGCCTGTTCTGCCGTTGGCGTTGCTATCAGTGCCGAAGCGATCTCTTGATCGGGTGTGACCTCAAGGCTCAGCGGATTAGGTGATACGATCCTGGAAACCTGTAGATGCCACACTTCTTCATCGGGAGCGCGCCGGCCACAACCAACAGGCCCATCCCAGAACTGCCAGCGGCCCTCGACCACAAGTGCCGTGTCGGTTCTCTTCAACTGGCGCAATACGTCGTCAAAGCCCGCCGCCGGAACTTCGATTCCACCTTCCGAGAGAACCCAAGTGGCGGGCGATGTATGAGGTTCGTTCTCGCAGGCCATCAATGGAAGTGGCTTGTATTGGCCAGTTATTCTGACATGTTCACCTTCGAAGCTGTAGGGATACCTCAACAGCGTCGTAAGTGGTATATCGACCGCGACGAGCGGCAGGTCTTCGATGGTCGGAATTGGTGACGCAATAGTTACGTCCTGCTGGCGGCATCCTGCGAGAACAACCACGAATCCCATCAGCGTGAACAAAATGGAGCCCGCAAAGATACGGTATCTCTTCATGTCACTATTCTCTCATCGCAGCCGATTTTTAACACAGTATTGGTAGGTTCAAAGCAGACGAAGCCTGGAGCTGTCCAATTTTGGCTAATTGTTTTCGCTTTATTGTATCCCTAACACTTCTACCTGGAAGATCAATGTCGAATCTGGTGGAATCTGTCCATCCGGGGTACCAGCCTCACCATAGGCCAACTCCGGTGGAAAGACCATCTGCCGAATTCCGCCGATCTGCATGGAAGACAAACCCTCTTCAAATCCTGGGAATAAATCGCCCGAACCCATTACGTAGGGGATCGGTTGGCCAGTGTCGATTGTACTTACCAACTTGGTATTATCATCCAGCCAGGCGGTGAAATGCAGGATCACAACCTGCCCTTCGTTGGGCGCTGGACTGTCCCCAGATTCTATGTCGAAGTACATCAATCCTGAATCGGTAACCGTGTACTCACCTTCGCTTACCTCTGCGGGAGAATCAGGCGATCCAGGTAGGATTTCAACTAGCTCTACATCAAAGATGAGGGTGGCATTCGGGGGAATAACACCGCCAGAACCGCCTTCCCCATATCCAAGATCGGATGGAATGATCAACCTGGCACTGCTACCCTCGTTCAGAAGAGCGATGCCCTCGTCCCAACCACGGATTACGGCGCCCTGGCCGAGGGGAAATTGAAAAGGTGTACCTCGCTCGACTGAGCTATCGAACACCGTTCCGTCATCCAAAAATCCCGTATAATGCACGCTGACGATCTGACCCGATTCCGGCAATGGTCCTTCTCCTGATTCGAAGAGGATATACTGCAGGCCGGAGTCAGTCGCGATCACATCCTCTTCACTAACGCCCCCAAATATATCAAATGACGAAGAACCTTCGCTCGTCTCAGTTTCTCCGGATTCTTCTGCTTCTCCTTGTTCATCCGGCTCTTCAATTGACTCTGTTGCCTCCGGAGGAATCTCAGTCGCTTCGATGGCACCAGTCGTTGCTTCCGGAGGGCTTTCAGCCGCCGTCGTTTCATCAGCAGATTCAGATGAGCAAGCAGCTAGGATAAAGAGCAATACGGTTGCTCCCACGATCATTATCTTCATTGGCATACGTAACACAAATTTCTCCTTAGTATTTATGAGTCCAGTGAAAAAAGCTCAGGTTCGATAAGCCTATATGAACTGCGGCAAGAAATTTGAATATGGTCCATGTAATAATTCTG
>JAUVOB010000291.1 GCA_030599405.1 Chloroflexota bacterium
AATAAAAGATGGAGGTCACCGGCTAACAACAAGTAGGCGAGTTGTTCTAGAGGCCCTGGTAGAGAGCGGTGGTCATCTCAGCGCCGATGAATTGGCTTCTGCTGTTCGCAGTCGTGATGACAGCGTCAGCCGGATGACGATCTACCGTACCTTGGATCTGCTCTGCGATCTCGGTCATGTCCGTCCTGTGTATCAAGGAGTCCGAGCTGCCCGCTTTGTTCTTCTTGAAGATGGACACCACCATCACTTTATCTGCTCCAAGTGCGAACGCGTATTTGAATTTGACGACTGTTTAGTTGACGACCTGGCAAAAAGGATTCGAGGAGCAGCCGGATTCGACGTTCGCGCCCACCTCCTTGAACTTTACGGGATCTGTGACAGCTGCCAGGGATGATGCGAGCCACTCGGATATAGACCGATCGCCGCAGCCCCTATTCGATAAACAGAGGATTCGGTGGGTGACGTTATAGCGGTTTGTGCATTTCGAAGAGATTCTAGCGTTGTGAGGCTCCAGGTCAACTTAGGGAAGAGCCCAATAGCCTCAGCCAATTTCCGCCCATAATAGCCTGAGCATTCCTCTCACTGTAGCCGATATCGGTCAGCGCTTTGGCGATAAGCGGTAGGTCGGAAACTCCCGAGATCTCTCTCGGTACCGATTCAACGCCAAATCCTCCATCAAAATCTGTGCCCAGACCAACGTGGTCGGCGTCGCCGACCAACTGACAGATATGGTCGATGTGGGCCACAACGTGCTCTAGTGTGACTAGCTCTTTGGGATCGCCGCGCTTGTGACCTTTCCTTAAGAAGGCATTGGCTAGCACAACACCTATCATTCCATCGCGCTCAGCCAGTCTAAGGATCTGTGAATCAGACAGTTGTCTTTGACCTGGAACCAAGGAACGCGCATTGCTATGGGAGGCAATGATCTGACCTTCATAGCTATCTAGGGCCTGGAAAGTACCTTCTTCACCCATGTGTGTCAGATCCAGGATCATTCCTAGATCGGCCATAATCTCTAACAACCTGTAGCCTTCAGGAGTCAGACCCCCACCTTCACGCCAAGCGCCGGCCGCGTATCGCGTATCATCCCAGGCTAAACCGACAATACGTAGTCCGCGCTCATACCAGTACTCTAACTCCTCCGGATGGCGGATAGGATCTGCGCCTTCCATTAGCACGACCATACCTATAAGGGGTTCCTCACCGCTCTCGTGACTGCCAACGATCATTTCGAGGTCAGAAGCCTTTTTCACGGGCCTGAGATAATCGACTGAATCCCACAGGGAGTGATAATAATCAAGCTGGATCTGTCCTTGCTGGTGAGCTTCGTCAGTCGTCGAATAGACGAGCTTCTCACCCTCTTTAAACATAGCCGACCTGGTCGGTCCCACGAAGATTGTGGCGAATACCAAACCAACATTGGCCCTTCGTAACTCTGGAAACGTGACAATGGCTGTCCCCAGGGTTTTTCCTTCCTCAGCCTCCGCAGCCCGAATCTCAGATACTGGCTTGAGCAGGTCACGTTCGTTCCGAATGGCGTTATATGCCAGATCAAGGTGCGCGTCTACGATAAACATGGCGAAATCCTGTTGAGCTAGATACGGCCGGCGGTCAAACCGGCTTGCTACAAAATCAGCATAGAACCAGGAAAGGTAGGTGAACAATCCTGTTAGATTGCCGCGTCATCATCGGATGAGCTTCCTGAGGGCAGCAAGGTTTACCGGATCCATCTCAATTTCCTCTCCATCGTCGGTTTCTTCCTTCTTGGGAGTCTCCAGATGGGCTGGGTGTTCACTCCAGCGAGGATCGTTGACGAAGTTGGCAAAGCCTTCAAGGCCAATAGCTCCTTCGCCGATGTGAGCGTGCCGATCCCCCCGCTTCCCAAGATCATACTTGGAATCATTTATGTGGAAGCACTTGATTTCATCCAGGCCGACGACGGTGTCGAATTCCTCCATAGTTCTCCGATAGCTATCTGGTGTTCGTATGTCATAACCGGCAGCGTATATGTGACACGTGTCAAGACAGATGCCAAGACGATCTGACTGGCTCCCTTCATGACCGTGTTGCAGGAGATAGGCAAGATGCTCGAAACGATAGCCGAGCGTTGTACCCGTCCCTGCTGTGGTCTCGAGGCAAACTACTGTATCGGATCCATCGGTTTCCCTGAGCAAACGGCGAAGGGCTCTGGAGATGTTCTCCAGGCCCACCTCTTCACCTGCTTTCATGTGCGCTCCAGGATGGAATGTCAGAAGGGGAATGCCGAGAGCATCAGCCCTCTCAACCTCGACCTTCAAGGCCTGGTAGGATTTCTCCCATAGCTCTTCTTCTGGCGAGCCAATATTTATTAGATAGCTGGCATGAATTGCTACAGGATGTATATCCGCGAATTCTTCATCCTTTGCGCGGAACTTCTGGATATCATCATCTTGCAGGAGTTTTGCTTTCCATTGCCGGTTGCTCTTAGTGAAGATCATTATGCTGTCGCAGCCGACGTCATGACCGCGCTCGAATGCTTTAAACAGACCGCCAGCAGTGCTTATTTGTGCGCCTAATCGCATCTTAGACATTCCTCCTGGGTTGGGTCGTTATCTTAATGAGGGGGTTCCTGTTGGGGCAACCGCGTTGAATAGTCTGATAATCGTTTCCCCTCGATTATAGACTTCGTGACCTACATCAACAATCAGGCCATGACGCCTCTGAACGGAAAACGACCCAAGTCGTCAGCGAGTGCCAGGCGCGGAGGAACTGAAGTACCCAACTACCTCACTAGTTTCGAGCGAGTATACGCCGTCCCCCTCGACCCGCCAGATTCGATTACCGGTCATGTCGACGATATATTCACCGTCCAACCGGCCGGTTGCCTCTCCCTCCAAGGTGTAAAGAACGTTTCCTTCAAGGTAGGCGAATAATTCTCCCTTCGGATCATGTAAACCTTGGCCCTTCATACAAAACCTCCCATACTTCAGACAGGTCTGTTGAGAATGATACCTGGATCCTACGTGCTACGATTCGGTTACAATGTGTGTAGCCCTGACCGTACCCTCAGCATCTCTGAGTATAACGGTTTCTCCGGGTTGCCAAATTGCCTCGTCTAATCCCCAAAACAGATCAAGCAAACCGCTCTGACCTATACGGGTATGCACGATGAGTTCAACACCGTTCCGAAAAAGAGTTACCGTGCCGAAAACATAGTTATGTCCTTGCCCATCTTCAAGTTGCCAATTACTAAGGTCAATCTGCCTCTCCCCGCTATTGATCAAGGTAACGCGTTCTTCATTCAAATCGTCCGGACTGATAACTTCGACGATCTCGACAACTGCCTCACCAGACGACGGCAAAGTCGGAATTGGTGATGGTATCGTGTCTAAGTTGGGAGTCTCCGTTGG
>JAUVOB010000248.1 GCA_030599405.1 Chloroflexota bacterium
ATGATTTCTACCGCATTTCCGGTCGGACGCTCTTATTGCCAAGATGGACCCTCGGGAATTGGTGGAGCCGGTATTTGCCTTATACGCAGGATGAATTGATATCACTAGTGGCCGATTTTAAGGCTTCTGAGATTCCTCTCTCTGTCTGCGTCGTTGACATGGATTGGCACCTTGTCGATCTCGGCGATGGACTAGATGGCTGAACGGGCTACACATGGAATCACGACTTATTTCCAGATCCCGAGTTCTTTTTCAGTTGGATGCATGACGCTGGACTGAAGACGAGTCTTAATCTGCATCCGGCCCTGGGTGTCCGGTCCCATGAGGAGCAGTACGCAGCATTTGCCGAGCGGTTGGGTGTGAATCCTGATAATCGACAAGAAATCTCCTTTGATATTCTGTAGAAAATGCGGCAGAATGGGAGCCCTCTCTCCGATTTAAGTCAGAAGGAGGGATAATTCCGCGATACCGGATAATCGATCCTTTCTCGCGCTGGAAGATGGCAGTCTATTACTACTGTTTACATTCGATAGAGACCAGCCCCCAATTGACCGATCATGTGTGCTGAACTATAATCCGCTTCGACCGTCTGGAAAAATATAGAAGGCGGCTGAAGAGTTTATGAGGACAGATGTCTACGGACCTTAGATTAAGTTTCCCGTTTATCGTTATCAAGCAGGTGGGGGAGCAGAAACAGTGACAGAGCCAGATCTAGACCCACCTGACTCTAGCCCGCAACAAACCTGCATACGGATACAGTCCGCGAAACCTCCCAGAGGAAGCTGCCGGGCTGCATTTTATCGCGGATTGGTTTGGTCTAGTCTTAATGGCAAATTTATTGTTTTCCGTCCAGTGACCATTGGGGTGGGGTCATTTGCCATAGAAGGCTGATATGGTTGTCCTAGCAATAATTGCCTCGTTGGCGCTCCTCATTTTCATTAACGGGCTGTATGTTGCGGCCGAGTTCGCTACTGTTTCCTCGCGCCGAACCCGTATCAGTCAGACGGCTTCTAGCGGAAATCGTTTTGCTAGAATGCTCCTTCCAATTGTCGAAGATAGTCAGACCCTAGATAAGTACGTGGCTGCCTGCCAACTGGGAATTACAGCATCATCCCTCGTGTTGGGTGCTTTCGGACAAAATGTGATCGCTTCACGTCTCGTGGATCCCATTACGGAATTGCTTGGATACGTCCTGCCCGGGCTGGAATCAGTCGGCATAACGTCTTCAGCGACTGCTTCAGCACTAGCGACGACTATCGCGGTAACCGGAGTGCTCCTTGTCCTCACTCTCCTTCAAGTTATTATGGGCGAGCTGTTTCCAAAGTCTGTAGCTTTGCAATATCCGGAGCGGTTAGCGATGCTGACCGTTGTTCCGGTTCGTTGGTCCCTCGTTTTACTCCGTCCCTTAATTTGGTTCTTTAACGGAAGCGGTATTCTAGTATTGAGGCTGCTAGGGATCGATACTCGAACTGGCCACGGGCGAATTCACTCACCTGAAGAGATTGAAATCCTTGTATCTGAGAGTTACGAAGGTGGTTTGCTAGATGATGAAGAGAGGCAGTTGCTCCGTAATGCCTTTCGCCTGCGCGATTTAACGGCCCGGCAAGTCATGGCCCATAGAACGCGAATCGTGGCGGCGCCAGTCGGCAGTGGTGTTATTGAACTCTTGGAGATTGCCCTCGAGGCCGGGCATACCCGGATCCCCCTGTACCAGGAGACGATTGATAAGATTATCGGCTTTGTCCATATCAAGGATCTATTCCGGTTACACGTCGAAGGCAAGGAAAACTTGGCCGAGATCCTGCGTGAAGTGGTCCATGTTCCAGAGTCTAGTCCGATCGTAGATGTGTGGGAAACATTGAACCAGCAACGCCAGTATATAGCCATCGTCTTCGACGAGTATGGTGGAACGGCTGGTTTGATAACCTTTGAGGATTTGATCGAAGAGATTTTCGGTGAGTTGCAGGATGAGTTTGATGACGAAAGCGCCTTGATTTCGCTGGATGATGAAGGGCGGGTTCACCTGCGTGGCGACCTGCTGGTGACTGATGTAAATGAGTATTTGGAACTTGAATTACCAGCTACGGCTGATACGCTGAGCGGTCTGGTTATTAGCGAGCTAGGTCGACCACCTGAGGTTGGAGATGAAATAATCGTTGGCGAGACGGTGATTCGGGTTGAGACGATGGTTGACCGTGGAGTGTCAGAAGTATCTTTGCAGACATCCACAACCGACTTCAGATCCCGAGTAGTTGAATGGGAAGTAGGCAACGATGAATAAGGTCGCATTCTCTTTAACCATTCCGGCTTTCTTCGCCCTTTCACTTGTTTCCTCTAGCGAGGAGCTGCCTGGTATTGGCACTCTCCTGATTCCCTTGCTAATTATCCTGCTGATGGTTCTGCTAAATGGTTTCTTCGTTGGCGCCGAGTTCGCCATTATTGGTGTTAGGTCGAGCAAGGTCGATCAAATGGTCCAGGAAGGATCCAAGGAAGCTGAGTCCGTTCAAGAGATCCTAGACTCTCCACGCAAGCAAGATCGATATATCGCTACTGCCCAGTTAGGAATCACTATCGCATCGCTGGGACTCGGTATGTACGGCGAGCCCAAGATAGCAGAATTCATCGCTCCCTATCTTACTCGCTTGCTCGGAACGCAAGTAAGCCTAGCGCTTCTCCACACCATCAGTACGGTTATCGCTCTGGCTTTCCTGACTTACCTGCACGTCGTAATCGGCGAGATGGTTCCTAAATCAATCGCCCTTTCCACTCCTGACAAGGCTGTTCTCACTTTATCGAAACCGATGGGTCTGGCTCAAAGAGTTCTCGGCATTCCTGTCCGAGCCTTGAACGGGATCGGCCGGTTACTGCTGCAGTTGTTCAAGATTACCGCCGCTGAAGGTCAGGCCGGGTTACATACTGTCGAGGAGATCGAACTGATCGTAAGTGAAAGCGCCGAAGAAGGTCTTATACTCGAAGAAGAGGAGGAGATGATCCGCAACATCTTCGACTTCAGCGATCGGCAAGCAGGGCAGATTATGACCCCGCGTCCCAAGGTTCAGGCGATAGCTAGCGATATTTCCATAGATGAACTGTTAACTTACGTCATCAGCAGTCGTCACAGCCGGTTCCCCGTCTACCAAGGAGATCTTGACCACGTGGTCGGTATCCTCAATCTAAAAGATCTGGTCCAGAAGCAGCTGAAGACGAATGGCGACCTGCAATTGGCTGATATATTGCGACCCGCCCCTGCGGTACCAGAAGATATTCCCATAGAACGCTTACTGGCTGAGTTTAAGTCCCACCGCATGCACATGGCAGTCGTATTGGATGAATTCGGTGGACTTGCCGGTATCGTCACCTTAGAGGATTTGGTGGAAGAGATTGTTGGCGAGGTGCGCGACGAATTCGATTTCGAAAGCGAGCCATTGGTTGAATTGGAGCCAGGAGCGATCGAGGTTGCCGGGAATTATCTCGTTGTCGACTTACTTGACTACGTTTACCTGGGCGATGAAGATAATCTCCCAGACGTCGAAACGGTGAGCGGATTGATCCACACTTGGCTCGGCAGACCACCGCAGGTAGGCGATGTCATCGAAGCGGCGGCGAACGGTGGGGTTAGGTTCACCGTAATTGACGTCGACGGGCTGGCTGTTTCAAGAGCCAAAGTTGAGTTTCCAGCCGCAAAACCTGGGTCCAGCGGCCAATAGGTAAGGCCCGGCTTCGACACGACCACAGGTTTCACATA
>JAUVOB010000104.1 GCA_030599405.1 Chloroflexota bacterium
CTTGCCCTCCGATGTGCCACTGATCGTCGCCTCATCTCTTTCGGTGCTCTTTGTAGTGGTGGCCATATGGCGTTTTGGGCGTGAGGAGTTTTGAGTCAAGTCCTGGACAGTTAACGGGCGCAGAAGCGCCATTATTGATTTGGCGACGAATGTCTATCATTTATCCAGGAAGATGGATCAACTGAAGTGGTTCTTCATTGTCGGCCTAATCGCTCTCGTCACAGCCGGATGCAATAGCGGAGACAAATCGCCCGATATTGATGCCATCCCCATCGACGAGAGTCCGGAAGTGGCGACGGTTCAAAGCATTCCTGAATTAACCTTAGGTGATTCTCAAGTGCGGCCGGTTGATGGCATGGTTGTGGTCTTTGTTCCCGGCGGTGAGTTTGTAATGGGAAGCGACGGAGATGAAGTTGACTACGCGCTTCAACTTTGCCTGGCCTATGACACGAATTGTAATCTCAGATATTTCGCCATTGAGCAACCCCAGCATACCGTGCAAGTGAGCAGCTTCTGGCTCGACAGAACAGAGGTCACCGATGACCAATACCAACGGTGCCTGGACGCAGAAGTCTGTGAAGAATTATCGTGTCAGGATGCTGATGAGCTGGGAGACTCCGATATGCCGGCGGTGTGCGTGACCTGGAATCAGGCGGCAACCTTTTGTGCTTGGGCCGGATCTCGACTACCAACAGAAGCGGAGTGGGAGTATGGCGCTCGGGGGACGGATGGTAGGCGGTACCCTTGGGGTGACGAGATCGATGGCCATTTGCTGAACTACTGTGACGCCAATTGCGAATTGAACAAACGGGATGATGAGGTCGACGATGGCTATGCTCGCACTGCTCCCGTAGGCAGCTATCCTGATGGAGCCAGTTGGATCGGAGCGGTAGACATGGCTGGCAATGTCTGGGAGTGGACGGCCGACTGGTACGGTCCATATACCTCAGAACAACAGGTCAATCCATTAGGGCCCGAATCAGGAGGGCGTCGAGTGGCTCGCGGCGGATCCTGGCATACAAGTGCAGATCACGTCCGCAGCGCGTTGCGAACCTACAGCGAGCCTGACAGGTCCTTGAATCACGTAGGATTTCGCTGCGCGACATCCCTGTTGCCTGGCGATCTCTCGCCATAGTCCTCATCCCGTCTCATAAACTCTATCCTCCAGAGTACAGAAAATCCATTTTCGTTGTCCTGACCCGGCATATTCGGGCGATCGCCGGCGCATCGTCATCGGATAACTATCATCCGGTCCTGTCGCAGCCTATCTGATCTGCTCAACAACTACTTGTAGATGGCGATGAGTCCAATATCCGGTAGTATCTAATATCTCACCAGTATATTGCTGTCTGCTTGGAGCAAGAGCGGATGATTTGCTGGTCTCATTCTTACAAGTTCCGGGTGATATTGTCAGGAGGTGATCCGTGGCTTCGTCTTCTACATTGGGCTTATTAGGACTTGGGGTCCTTGCCGGCGCACTAATTACGGTTCAAACTGTATTAAACGCATCGTTGGGCGATCGTGCCGGTGTGTTGGGATCGGTTTTGGCCCTGACGATTGTGAGCCTGGTGGTTCTCATAGTGGCCATTCTTGTCTTTCCTAATTCAGCCAATTTCCACGAACTGCCAGGTCCTTCACAATGGTATCTCTACCTGGGAGGTGCGTTTGGGGTCATCATCCTTGTCTCAAGCATCTTCTTGGTACCGAAAATCGGAGCAGCCGAGACCTTGACGGCCATCGTAGTGGGTCAGTTGACCTTAGCCGTCGTCGTTGACCACTATGGCTTACTCTCCGTGCCGCGGGTGGAGGTTAGCCTCTTGCGCGTCGCCGGAATTGCTCTCGTCGCTGTAGGGGCTTACCTTGTAGTTCGATAAAGTCCACGACTCCGATTTAAGCCAACTGTTGTATCATCTCATGCCGCTGATTCCTGGATCATTTACCTCCGGATCGACATAGCCATGAATCTTGGGTGAGACACAGGAGAAAACAGAATGCTCCTGATAATCTTTCGCACAGATGCCCAACGTAATAGGAGCGTAATGTGATACACCCACAATTTCTTCGAGAGATATTCATTGATAGCTATTCGGCTATCAAGCAACATACGAAAGGCATAACCCATGCCGAAAGCGTATGGCAGCCGCCGTTTGGGGGTAATTCCATCAACTGGATCATGGGTCACCTGGTCGTCTCACGCTGCAATTTCCTCATGTTACTAGATGTGCCGTCCATTTGGACCATGGACCAGTGTCTCCGCTTCATTCCTGGATCTGCGCCGGTGACAGGGGAGGTTGATTCCGTTCCCTTTGACTCACTGCCGTCCGCTTATGATCAGACCCAGGAACAACTTATGAGCGCCTTGGATCAAGTTTCAGATGAGGATCTGGGCCAGGTTAAAGGAGATAGGACAGTAGCAGAATCTCTGGTCTACTATCAGTCGCATGAAGCGGAGCACGCCGGTCGACTTGAACTTCTATGCCGGTTGGCCAGGTATTAATGTCCATATTTGCGATATCATCGCCATGTTCCATTGACGATAAGGCAAACTCTTTTCTATAGAAGAGTAGACGTCGGATTACCAGTACGTTGATAATTAGTACTTATCCAGACCCAAATATGCACGACCGGTTTCCCAGTCTTCGCTGATTTCCATGTCGATGGCTGTCACCAATCGGAGACAAGATGCCTCGTTGGGAAAGAGCACCGCCACGCGTGACCGCCGATGAACTTCGCGATTGAGGCGTTCAGGACCATTGGCTGTGCGTAAGCGACGCTGGTGGGCGGTCAGAAAGCTGAAAATAGCCAGATCTTCCAGGATCTTGGATTCCATCCCATTGACCATTTAGATGAGTAGACTGTAAGATCGCTATTCGCATCCGCGAAGTTACAGTTGGTCAAGTACCGAACCGAGAATCAGCCAATGGAATCGATAAAGCTGACTAAAAGGCAGGCCCGGCGAATGATCCTCGCTCACCAGGGTTTATGGTCATCTCAAAAGACTGAAGGAAAGAAGACCATCCTGAACATCATTCGCCGTCTAGGCTGCATTCAGTACGACCCTCTTAACATTGTTGGACGTAATCCCGATCTGATTCTCCAGGCTCGGGTTCCGGGATTTCATCCGGCAATGTTGGATTCGTTGCTGTATGAGGACAGGCTTCTCATAGACGGCTGGGACAAGAACATGTCCGTATATGGCCGGGAAGATTGGCCATATTTCCAGCGCTACCGCGATGCGGCCTTTAAGAGATTCGGTGATGACTCACAGCCTGCTGTATCCATTCTCCCCCAGGTTCGGGAGATGATTGAGAATCGAGGACCGTTGTCCTCAATCGATCTCGATTTTAACCATACGGTTGATTGGTCGTGGGGTCCGACAAGGATGGCGCGGGCAGCCTTGGAAAGCATGTACGCCTGGGGCGAATTGATCGTCCACCACCGGGTGAACACCCGTAAAGTGTACGATTTCTCTTACCGTTGCCTTCCTGATGAGCTATTGTCATCGGCAGACCCGAATGAGACGGAGGAGCAGTTTAATGACTGGCGGATCCTCCGTCGCATCGGCGGTATCGGATTGATCTGGAATAGATCAGGTGATGCCTGGCTTGGGATTCGTGGCATCAAGAGTAAGGACCGGACGGCCTCTATTGACCGGCTCTTAGAGCGGGGTCTTCTCATCCAGGTACGTGTTGAAGGGATTGAACCACTTCTCTACCTGAGAAGTGAGGATGAAGCATTGCTTGTTAACAGCATGGGCACGGAACAGATGGACCCCAGGGCAGTGATCCTGGCTCCCTTGGACAACCTTCTATGGGACAGGCAATATGTTAAACAACTGTTTGATTTCTACTATATTTGGGAAGTCTATAAACCGGTAGCTGAGCGACAATACGGCTACTACGTCCTCCCCATATTGTATGGTGATTGCTTTATCGCCAGATTTGAGCCGGGACGAGATAAGGAATCTGGGGCGATGCTGATCAAGAATTGGTGGTGGGAATCGGGTATCGAACCTTCCGAGAGGATGCAATCCGAGTTACGGCGATGCTTTAGTCAATTCCTAAGGTTCCTCGGGACAGATTCGATGAGAATTGAAGAACCGGTTGCCGGACAAACCGGCTTGGAATGGCTCCCTCTCTCAACATGATTGGCCATCGCCTGGCCGGATTAGTTGTGGGATCTCCTTCATCATCCAGAGATTTCATCCTCGTGGTGGTCAGTCCCAAGCAGGCGAAACTTATTAACCGCTCACCAATGCCAAAGTGCCAGTCGCGCAGCGGCGACTGGCACTCTCTATCGAAACGGCCAAATAAAGCGCCGGCTTTCGTTATTGGGGATTGCTCTTATCCGCCTCTGAGAGGGATTACCGGGCACTCGAAATTGTCCGGCGGGCCGCCCGTAAAGCTGCCATCCGTAACCGCCAGGTGTCCAGCATCCATATGGTAGATGATTTGGGCGTCTGAAGTCAGCAGCTCTTTCTCAGATTCCTCGGTCCAGGTAACCGTCTGCACGTCCCAGCGGCCGCCGTTGAAATCTGTATCGCCCGGCGCTGCTTCACCAACGCCCGGCTGTCCGTCCACCCCGTTTGTAACTACGTAGAGCTTATCAAACGATTGGGCATTGTTGGCATTTGGCGCGGGCAGGGCAGTTAATCCCCTTGTGGCGTATAACGCGTCGTCCACATAGATCCTGCCCGGCATACCGGGAGGGCCTTCTTGACCGCCGGCGAAGGCAGCCGTCGTTGCCATTAAAGCTATCATTAGTGCGGCAGTTACACCAAGTACTTTGCGTTTCATATTTGCTAATCTCCTTGCTAATTGTTTTGTCTTGATACAATGGTCGCTCGCGAACAACGCGTCTATGATTGACCATGACTATTACGAAACCCTTGCACGGATGTCACAGACCTATTAACAGTTGCTCTCGGAAATCACTGAAAGTATCGTTTTTCATCTCAAATGATCCGATCTCAAACGACCTGACGATTCTTCTGCCAACTTTGCGAGTCAAGCACAAGTTGAGATATTCTTGAGTCATGTGTCCAGATAGATTAGGAAGGAAGTCAAATCACCATGGAGATTTCGATCATAACGACACCCTTTGTCCTCAACGTCTCAGTCAACTGCTACCTGGTAAAAACAGGTGAGAGGTACGTCCTGATAGACACGGGAAGGAAGGGCAAACGCTCCACTATCGAAAGTGAGATTGAGAAAGCTGGCTGCCGGCGGGGGGACCTTCAGCTCATCATCCTGACCCATGGCGATTTTGACCATTCCGCCAATGCCGCCTATCTCCGCGAAAAGCACGACACGGAAATAGCGATGCACTATGACGATCTGGGCATGGTCGAACAGGGTGACATGACCTGGAACAGAAAGAAACCGAATGTGCTTGTCGGCGCGCTGTTCAGTTTGTTCATCAGGTTGGGTGAATCGGATAGGTTCACGGCCGATATTTATCTCAAGGAAGGAGATGACCTCTCAGAATACGGATTCGACGGCACTGTTCTCGAACTTCCGGGGCACTCAAAAGGTTCTATTGGACTCCTGGCGTCAGGTGGCGAGCTCTTCTGCGGAGACTTGCTCGGAAACCTAAAAAAACCAGAGTTATGGTCCATTATCGACGACCCGGTTGCGGCCGCTACCAGCCTCAGAAAACTGAAAGGTCGGGATATTGAGACGGTTTATCCTGGGCACGGGAAACCCTTCGCGATGGAGGAGTTACAGCTGCCAGACTCGTCGAAGTAGATTTAGCGTGGTTAATCGAGGGTGCAACTCTGGTCTGTGGTGTCTATATCAGAGCGTGCGCCTGGCGGGGGTCTACACTGTCAGCAGCTCATCCCTTCTATTTCTCGCCGACCAAATCAGTGAGGGTTGCCGCACAATCCCGAGCAATCCAGGCAAACCAACGCTGGCCGACAGATGCCTGGCTGCCCTTGAGTAAAAGTGCGATCAGGAGGTCGATATTGGGCGATTGGCGTTGGCATTCAGGGTCATGCGATATTCGTACTAGCGCCGATCGCCGATGCCGCATATCAATAATCAGGCCAGACCTTCATAATTCAGTCCACCGGTATATTCGCTTGGTCATAATGTGGGGTGTGCAATCAAAG
>JAUVOB010000258.1 GCA_030599405.1 Chloroflexota bacterium
ACTACTGTTACGTCCTGCGAATCGGCGTAATCTTCGATAGCCCGCCCGATTTCGTTGAGCTTATGTCCGGGTCCTGCTGCTTCTATACCCACTCGGAGACACTCTCTGCCGACGTCCATCAATCGCTGGACATCTGGTGTAATCTCGCCTATGGCGAAGGTTACGCAGGCGTCTCCGCACCAACCCCGGTAGCGAAGACCTATATCGATGCCAATGATATCTCCTTCCTTGAGCACCCGACCGTCCGGAATGCCATGGCAGATCTCGTGGTTCACCGAGGCGCAAATCACCCCGGGAAACGGCGGATGCCCGGCCGAGCTTCCCTTGTATCCCTTATAGAGGGGTTTGGCTCCCCGCCGCTTCAGGTATTTTTCGACCTTCAGATCGAGCTCTGACAGGGTTACTCCGGCCATAACACTCTCTCCTAAGATTGCGAAGCACTCGGCCACAAGCTGGCCGGCGTCGCGCATCCTGGATATTTCTTTCGGTTTTTTAATGGGAATGTTCATGGGGAGTAAATTCGGTCTAAGCCGTCACATCAATATCAATTTCCCCATTTTACATGTAACCGCCTGATAAGGTAAGAAAAAACCGGGTTTCTATAAGAGTCACTCTCAGAAACCCGGTTTTTCCAACTATGCACTCTTGCGAAGGGCGATGAATTCCGCTACCGCGAAGACAAACACAACCTCGGCGATTATGACGATGGCCCACTGTCGCCGGCTATGACAATCCTCACCTCGGAAGTCGCTGTATGTCACTATATAATTGGTTACTTTAGACCATAATTCTCACCAAGTAAGAGAAAACGATTGATGTACACCTTCAGGTTATCGGATTGCATTCGCGACTGTCTTGCGATTCAATTGGCGTAGAAATGGTTGAACACACTCTAGCGTTCGGTTGCTATTGACAATCTGTCTCTTCACCTCAAAATAGTATCAGATGGCATGGGACCACATGTGGAATCTAGTGAGACCGGGAATAGTCGATAATAACCTATCCATAGACCTCGTTCGAAAACGCCTACTGGTATCCTGTCTAATCCTTCTCATTGGGTTGTCCTCTTGCCAGCAGCAGTCCAAGGAAAGTCCCTCCCCTTCCTTCATCTATGACGATAACCGGCCAGTAAACGAGACGTCAGCACCGCCTCTTCCGGACGCGGACAACAGCCTTCGTTTCGACCATGTAACCCTGGAACAAGGGCTCTCCCAGAGCACTGTAAACACCATCATTCAAGACGACCAGGGCTTTATGTGGTTCGGCACTAACAACGGATTGAATCGCTATGATGGATACGGGATAACCGTATTCAAACACAAACCATCCGGGGCAAACAGCTTATCCGACAATCTCATTCAGGCCTTGCATATAGACAGCATGGGTGCGATGTGGATCGCCACTCAAGGAGGAGGCCTGGAGAAGTATGATCGGGACCAAGAGCAGTTCATCCATCATATTTACGATCCAGAGGATCCCCAAAGTATAAGCAGCGACTTTGTCTATACCATTCACGAAGATCGATCAGGCACGCTCTGGGTCGGTACTTTGAACGGGCTGAATAAATACGATCCCGAATCTGGAGGTTTCACCCACTACCGAAACGAACTGAATCCAACCGACGAGCCCGTCGGCTCGAACCTTGTCCTTGCCATCTACGACGATCCTACCGGAAATCTCTGGCTTGGAACCGCCAATGGTCTGATCACCTTTGATCCGGTGAAAGAGGAATTCTCCGAAGATCCCCTTCCCAGCCGCTATACAGGCAATCCCGTTTCCTGGTTTCATGAGGATGTTTCCGCGAATTTGTGGATCGGCACCCTGACTGATGGCGTTTATCGATACAATCCCGATAGCGGGGAAGTATCCTTATTTCGCAATAGCCCTGTGAAACTTGACAGCCTAAGCAGCAACGTCGTTCGGGTAATTGACGAGGACAGCAACGGCAACATCTGGATAGCTACGGACGGTGGTTTAAACAGAATGGAACCCGGCGGAACTGGGTTTATACACGAACAACACGACCCTAATCGAGACAGTAGCCTGAGTGAGGATATCAGCCTATCGCTATATGTGGACGAATCGGGCATCGTATGGAGCGGCACATTTACCGGCGGTATCAACAAATTCGACCCTTATAAGGCGAAATTTGGGCATGTCAAGAGTGATCCAGAAGATCTGGAAAATACTCTAAACAGTAACATGGTGCTCTCTTTTCTAGAAGATTCACAGGAACAGCTTTGGGTCGGCACGATGACTGGTCTCAACCGGATCGATAGCGACTCAGGAGAGATCGAACAATATACCGGCAACCCAGGTGACCCATATTCGCTTCCCGACAGTGTCATCGGGGCAATACTCGAAGATCAGTTCGGAGATATCTGGGTAGGCACGTACCGTGGTCTGAGCCGTTTCAACCCGGAATCGGGTAACTTCGAAAGCCATATATATAATCCAAACGACCCCGATGGGTTAGGATTCCCGATCATACTAGACCTCTACGAAGACAGCAGAGGAGATTTTTGGGTGGCTACGGCCGGGGGAGGATTCGATAAATTCGATCGCGATAGCGGTTCATTTACTCATTATCTATTCGACGAGGAGGAACGGATCGATAACGTCGGTCCCGACAACGTCCGGACATTTTTCGAGGACAGGGCAGGAGAATTCTGGATAGGCACCATGGCCGGGTTAGCCAGGTTCGATAGGGATTCGGAGGAGATCACTTATTACCCTCACGATCCCGCTGATCCCACATCCTTGAGTGACAATTATGTCCTTACTATACACGAAGATAGTTCAGAAACGCTTTGGATCGGCACCCAAAATGGCCTCAATCGCTATGCACCTGAGGATGAGACGTTCGTTCGCTATCTTGAGGATGAGGGACTCCCAGACAACGTCGTCTATGGGATCCTTGAAGATGACGATGGATACCTGTGGATCAGCACAAACAAAGGGCTCACGAAATTTTCGCCGGCAGATGAAACCTTCCAAAATTTCGACACCGGTGACGGCTTGCAGGCTCTGGAATACAACATTGGCGCTTATTACAACAGCAAAGATGGAGAGATGTACTTCGGTGGAATAAATGGGTTTACCCATTTTTATCCGGACGAGATCGATGATAATCCCTACCTGCCACCGATAATCGTTACGGATTTCCAGATTATGAATCAGGAGGTTAAGCACGGCGAGAACTCCCGCATCTCCAAACCAATAACGCAGCTAGATAAGATCGAGTTAGACCGGGATGACACCTCCATCTCTTTCGAGCTGGCTTCACTCCATTATTCTGCTCCTGAGGAGAATCAATACGCCTATCTAATGGAGGGCTTTGACGAGGACTGGAACTATATTGGAAATCGCCGCCACGCGACATATACCAATCTTCCACCTGGAGAGTATACGTTCCGGGCAATTGGCAGCAACAGCGATGGAGTCTGGAACACAGAGGGGACGGCCATTGAAATATCCATGCCCTATCCTTTTTGGCGAACGTGGTGGTTTTTACTCCTGGCTATGCTACTCTTTGCCGCAACTATCTATGGCGTGTACCGGCTGAGAACCAGATCTAGCGAAGCAAGGACGCGTGAACTAGAAGCCCAAGTTACCTTGCGAACGTCGGAAGTGGAGCAGCGCCGGGAAATCGCC
>JAUVOB010000436.1 GCA_030599405.1 Chloroflexota bacterium
ATTCTATGTGGAGCCAGCGATTATGGTTGTCCCTCCGGTATACGCCGGCAACCACTAAACTTGCCTTTCGCCAGGTATTTTACATAATGTACGTATATTATAGATGCAATGATAACGACCCAAAGGAGTCGAAATGACGATTAAGTTCGGAACCGATGGTTGGCGAGCCGTAATTAGTGAAACCTTTACATTTGGAAATCTTAGGTTAGTAGCTCAGGCAATTGCTGACTTCGCAAGAGAGGAAAATGACACCGATCCCTGTGTTGTTATCGGCTTTGACACGCGGTTTCTTTCGGATCGGTATGCGGCTGAAGTAGCCCGTGTGATGGCAGCGAACGATGTTCAGACCTGGCTTGCCAGGGCTGACACACCTACTCCGGCAGTCAGCTATACGGTAGTAAACAAGAAAGCAGCAGCCGGCATAATGATTACCGCCAGCCACAATGCTCCCCGCTACAATGGCGTGAAGGTTAAGGCCAGTTATGGAGGGAGCGCTAGCGTAGATCAGAACCGACGCATCGAAAAACATCTCGAACGGAACCTGGCATCGGCTCATGGGCCTAACTTAATGGATTTCGAAACGGCGTTGGCCCAGAAGCGAATCATTAGGTTCGATCCAGCCTGGGCCTATTATGAACATCTAAGCACGCTCGTTGATCTTGACACCATATCCGCTGCAGAGTTACGTATCGTAGCCGATGGCATGTTCGGCGCGGGTCGTGGAGTGTTTGGCGAGGTGTTGGCTCGTGGACGTTCGCGCGTGCACAATATACGCCACGAGATGAATCCAGGGTTTGGCGGTATTCACCCCGAACCGATTGTCAAGCATCTTGGCATGCTTATGTCAACTATTCAAGCCGGGCACTGGGATATTGGCTTGGCGACTGATGGAGATGCGGATCGGATCGGAGCAGTGGACGACCAGGGGATATTCGTCGATCCCCACCGGATTTTTGCACTGGTTCTTCGCTACCTGCTCGAAAAACGTGGTTGGAAAGGTCGAGTCGTCCGGTCGGTCTCTACAACCCGTATGGTCGATCGTCTAGCGGAGAAGCATGGCCTGACTTTGGTGGAAACTCCGGTTGGTTTTAACCATATAGCCGATGAAATGCTAAAAGGTGATGTTGTCATGGGAGGTGAGGAATCGGGAGGGATGAGCATTCAGGGACACATTCCAGAGGGTGATGGCGTGCTTATGGGACTTCTGATACTGGAAGTGATGGCAGACGCTGGTGTCCCATTGCACGAATTGGTTACCGATCTGCTGTCAGATGTGGGCCCGTCCCATTACGCGCGAAAGGACCTACGGCTATCACATCCGGTTTCAAAGACCAACATGGTTCGGATGCTGGCGGATGATTCACCCTCACGTATCGATGGAGTCGTGGTTGAGGAACTTCAAACCACTGATGGTGTAAAATACTACTTGGAGGATGGGAGCTGGCTTCTCATTAGACCCTCCGGAACGGAGCCTGTACTGCGTGTTTACGCCGAGGCACTCGAAGAGGAACGAGTGAGAAGCTTGCTTGAATTCGGGCAAGAGGTTGCTGAGAACGCTTAGAGAGCCTTAAATTGCTCGAAGGGCTGCTGGCAATCGTTACAGTAACAAATCGCTCGACACAGGGTTGGGCCGAAATCATTCTTTAGATTCGTATTCTGCGAGTCGCAGTAGGGGCAGACCACCGTATCATAAAATATCAGTTCAATACGCCCGCCATGTCTGGGCGGAGGTGCTAGGCCAAATTGCTTGAGCTTATCGCGAGCAAGATCCGAAATCCAATCGCTCGTCCAGGGAGGATCGAGGACGGTCTCGACCTTAACGTTTTCAACCCCTAAATCGCGAATGCAATTCGCTATATCTGCTTTGATAGCGTGAAGTGCCGGGCACCCCGAAAACGTCGGGGTCATCTTGACAGTAACCCCATCCCGTCGAACAGACACATCTCGAATCAGGCCCATCTCCACGATCGAGACGAACGGAATCTCGGGATCCATAACCCGACTAAGGACCTCATTATACTCGAGGTTGATGGCTGGACTTCTCGAATAGTCATACCCTTCTGATGAGTAATATCGTGCAAGCTCCGATTCAATTTACCATTGGGCCAACGGATTCAATCTGGCTATTTCCTGC
>JAUVOB010000141.1 GCA_030599405.1 Chloroflexota bacterium
CGTTATTCTGAC
Organism: Chloroflexota bacterium; assembly: GCA_030599405.1. Classification (GTDB taxonomy): domain Bacteria; phylum Chloroflexota; class Anaerolineae; order Promineifilales; family Promineifilaceae; genus UBA11865. The sequence goes on from JAUVOB010000141.1 coordinate 13, forward strand.
CACGCAATGGATTGAGTCCGGTACCCGGTTTCCCGACGTGCCCACACAGAAGAGCTAAATTGACAAGAGCCAGGGTGTTGTCAGTACCGTGCGTACTCTGGCTAATACCCATTCCCCAATAAATTGACGCCGCTTCAGCCTTGGCGTAAATAACCGCTGCCTGTTCAATTAAATCAGCCGGCACGCCGCTAATTGTCTCAGCCCATTCCGGTGTGTATTCGTCCGCAGTCTCCAGGAACTTATTGAATCCTTCGGTGCGCTTAGTTATAAACTCCGAATCATAAAGCTGTTCGCGAACTATTACATTTGCCATCGCTTGAAAAACTGCCACATCGGTTCCTGGCTTCTGTCTCAACCACAAGGTGGCAAAGTCAGTCATCTCTATTTGCCTAGGATCAATGACAATGAGCTTCGCATCATTTTTTCGAACAGCTCGTTTCAAGAAGTTAGAAATAACCGGATGGGTTTCCGTGGTATTCGATCCCGTTACGATAAAGACTTCAAGGTTCTCCATCTCGGCGATAGAATTGGACATGGCGCTTGTACCGATTGAGAGTTGGAGACCGGTCACTGAACCGGCGTGGCAGAGACGCGCGCAATGGTCGACGTTGTTCGTGCGGATGAGCGACCTTATAAGTTTCTGAAACAAGTAGTTATCCTCGTTGGTAGCCTTTGCGCTCGCGTAGCTGGCAATCGCTTCACTTCCATATTCATTGGTGATATGTACAAGCTCATCGGCCACTAAATCCAAGGCTTCGTTCCATGATGCTTCACGCCATAGTGGCGGAGAGCTCCTACCTTCTTCTCGATTCGCGCGGATTAAAGGCGTCCTGACTCTCCCGGGATGATTCACGAAATCTGTTCCAAATCGACCCTTAACGCATAGCATTCCAAAATTCGGAGCAACATCAAAGGGCGCGTCAACTCGATAGATATACCCATCTTTGATGCTAAGATCCATTTGACAGCCGACGCCGCAATATGGACAAGTCGTCCGGATCACTGACTCTGCATTAATCACCAACACCTCCAAGAAGCAAATTGGACTGGATCTATCTCCATCGAATTCATTCCGTCACCTGGTGGCTAGAAGTTCATCTCGATGATGCTCACGCCCGCTTTCTGTCGTTTTTCGGCCTTGCCAACTTCATCGCCTCGTCAGGACTCTTACCCATTTCCAAAAGTGACTGTCGTTTTGGTTTTAATGCCCCAGTCGGACACACACCGACACACTGTCCACAGAAAACACATGTCGTATCGGTCATCCCTTGACCCATGAATGTACCGATGGTCGTTTCAAATCCCCGGCCGTTGAAGGTCAGGGCAAAGGCATATTGAGCGTCCTCCGCACAAACCTGAACGCATCGCCAGCAATTAATACATTGGCTGTAATCACGGAGAAAAAACGGATTGTCATCGAATACCGGCACCTCTCGTTTCTGACCGGCACTGAATCTAGTCCGATCCGCTTGGTATTTCTCGAGAAGTGTTTGGATATCTGGCGCATCTTCTAAATTTACAGTCGAAGCGAGCATTTCTAAATTTGTCCGGCGAGCGCGTGTGACATCGTCACTGTTTGTCCGCACTTCCATGCCATCAGAGCAGGTTGTTACGCAAGCCGCGACCTGTACACGCCAGCCAACGTCGACTGCACAGATCCGACACACCCCATTAGCCGAAAGATGAGGATGGTAGCAAACTACCGGGATCTTAATTCCTAGTTTTGCTGCCGCTTCCAGGATCGACGTGCCATGTGGGACTGATACATCATGTCCGTCGATTTTTAGCCTGACCTCATCTCCCATCAATCATCTCCAATGACACCTGAGTAAGTGGTATTCATACTTAACATAACTGATCAAACGCGATTACCTTTCTCTCTTGCTGACTCTTTCAGAGTGCGTGTATATTCGCATACGATCCTGTAGCAAGTAGGCAACTAACGTAATGCTCCAGGCCTCTGCAAGGGCGACCGATAAACTTGTGGGGGAAGTTCTCGAACACACAATCGGAGTTTGGAGTCGCCTAGCCTTATTGATCATCTCACTACTGATCCGGCCGCTGCTCAAAAGTATCCGATCGCCGGTATTAATATTCGACATGAGTGCTGCTCCGGCCAGTCGATCGAGACAATTATGCCGGCCAATGTCTTCAACCTGAAGCAGTAAATCATCTGTATCGGCGATGGCTGCCGTATGTATTCCTCTCGCCCTCTGGTACAGGTCAGCTCCCAGATGCAACTTTTTCATTAATGCTATCAAATCATCTGTCCCAACTTTCAGGTTCGAGAGGATGGGCTCGTGCTCATTTGACAGATCGTCGAATGTAATCCCTCCTCCACAGCCGGTGGTAATAATGGGTCGGTCTGGAAGTTCAAATTCTGAATCCTTGAGCCAGACCTCGACGCAAGTTCTCTTCTTTGATACATGAACCGAACGCACGTCGTCGACTGTTCTGATCATTCCTTCGTTATATAAAAAACCGAGGGCCAGCTGGTCGAGCTGAAGAGGGGAACACATAAATCGCGTAATCTCTTCCCCGTTTACTGAGATACAGGCTAAGACCTCCTCAGCGACCTCGCCCTTGACGTGCTTTTGAGAGCCAGAACTGATGCTGATATAGCTCGCGGGCTGAACGCCCGGTTCGAGATCAGGCCGTGAGGTCGGCTGTTTGTCATTGGAGTCGAACGTCATTTGCTCTTGACTCACCTGTACAAATCCGGCCAAAGCTCCAAAGCGCTCAGAGTCGCAGAAGCCGCTGTCTGGCCGAGACCACATAAAGAGGTTTGTGTCATTGCCATACCGATATCCTCGAGGGCAACTAAATCTTCTGCCGCTAGTGTTTTCCGCCCAACACCGCGCTCAAGTATCTCCATCTGTCTTTGCGTTCCAAGCTGGCAAGGGAAGCATTTTCCGCAGCTTTCATGGCTGAAAAAGCGGCTGATCTGAAAGACCACCTGTCGAAGATCAACGCTATCATCAAAGACCATCAGAGCACCAGAACCCAAGGGGACGCCATATTGTCTTGAGTGTTCGTATGTAAGTTGCATGTCCAGCTTGTCCGGGCCGATAAAGACACCCGCCGCGCCACCGACGAGGATGGCCTTGATTTCGGCGCCATTAGGCAGACCTCCGGCTCTCTTAATCATCTCTCTGATTGTGATGCCGAAAGGCATTTCGTAAACACCAGGTCGCTCTACATGACCGCTCATGCAAAATAGCTTCGTTCCTGGAGATTGCTCGGTACCAATCGCCCGCCATTTCTCTACACCAATCTTGATAGCGGCTAGTAATGCTGCAAGGGTCTCAACATTGTTTACGGCCGTTGGTCTCTGAAATAAGCCATGTGTAACCGGAAACGGAGGTTTCTTGCGTGGAAAACCTCGCTTCCCTTCTATGGCCTCGAATAGCGCTGTCTCTTCTCCGCAAATATAGGCTCCAGCCCCGCGCCGTATTTCGATATCGAAATTGAAGCCCTTAACTCCCAAGATATCATCACCAAGGTAACCGCCTTCTCGGGCCTTGTCGGCTGCGTTAGCCAATCTTCTATAAGCCAGCGGATATTCTCCTCGCACGAATATCCATCCTTTCTTCGCCCCGATGGCATAAGCACCTATTGTCGCTGCCTCGATAATCGCGAAGGGATCATCCTCCATGATTACCCGGTCCTTAAAGGCTCCCGGCTCACTTTCATCGCCATTAACCAGGATATACCTTTCTTGAGTTGCGCTGGTCGCATCTCGCGTAAAGATCCACTTCCGCCCGACCGGGAACATGGCGCCGCCTCTACCCAATATACCGGTCTGATTTACCAGATCGATCAGGTCAGACGGCTCATGATCAAGTGCTTTATGTAAAGCTGTATATCCGTCGCTTTCTAGGTACTCCACTAAGCTTCTTGGGTTAACCTTACCAACACGATCCAGTATCAGAAGGCGATCGCCATAGACCTTGGATGGAAGCGACGATGCATCCAACGGGAGATGGTTATCTGCAAGCGCGGACGATAGATCACCTTTCGCATCTTCGCCAAAAAGCGCTGCCGGCGCATGCTCGCACAAACCAAGGCAGGAAACTCTCTCTACATTCGACTGAGAACGTTCAATATGAATACCTGACGCGCCAAGCTGCTCGGAGATCTTCTCGATCACCGCCTCTGCTCCGGCAAGCTGGCATACCGGATCGTTACACACTCGGATGATCTCCTTCGAGGTCGGTCGATTATAGAGCATCGAATAAAATTCGATGACGCCGTGAATATCTGCCAAAGGTACTCGTAGTGTCTCAGCGACCGTCTTCTGAGCTTCTCCCGGCAACCAGCCATAAAGGGCCTGTGCATCCTGCAGAAAGGGCATCAGCGCATCTCGACTCCGACCACGATACGATTCAGCTAGCAAGTGAAGTGGCTGTAGATCAATGGTGGAACTCTCTTCGGTCAAAGGGAAACCTCTCTATTCCTCTTCAGTAGTCGATATCGAGTCTACTGTAGAAATATCAACGCTGCCGATAAACGGGATTGTCACAAGGGATGAGTTTTGGCTAGGTCTTTGGTAAGACTGAGTTGCAATTTCGAAATGCCTGGCCACCTGAAGTAAAACATGTGGTCTAACTCTGGTTCATTTTACGGTATTATCAGTCATTATCCAACTGTAAACTATTGCCAAGCGATAACCCCTTGTTACAATCAGGAGGGCAAAAGAGGCGCGGCAGATCTGGGATGCTTTGTCATCCTCGAGTGAATCGGTGAGGTCTTGATGAGTGATTTTGCGAATAAGGTTGCCTTGGTTACTGGGTCTGGAAGGGGAATCGGCCGTAGTATAGCGATCCGCCTGGCTCGCGAAGGCGCAGATATCATTGTAAATTACTTCCGCAATCGGGAACCTGCAGAGGAAACGGCAAACGTGATCAGTGCTCTGGGTCGCCGGGTAATAGTGGTCAAGGCGAATGTAGGCGACTTAGATCAGCTCGCCCATCTTTACGAAGTAGCTGAATCCGAATACGGAAAACTTGATATTCTTGTTCACAACGCCGCCTCCGGCTACCTTCGTCCCGTCCTTGAGCAAAAACCACGGGGCTGGGAATGGACGATGAATATCAATGCACGCTCGCTACTTTTCGGTGCCCAGCATGCTGCCCGTCTAATGCAGGGAAACAGAGGCGCTATCGTCGCCATATCAAGTTTAGGTTCAATACGGGCCTTCCCGGATTACGTAGTTGTGGGAGCGTCTAAGGCGGCTCTTGAGTCATTGACCCGATACCTGGGAGTAGAGCTGTCTCCTCTTGGCATCACCGTAAATGCCATATCTCC
>JAUVOB010000172.1 GCA_030599405.1 Chloroflexota bacterium
CCTCTTTTTCTTCTCCGTCGACCACAATGGTGAGCAGAACCACCGCAATCACCTCGAACATGACCATGAACATATGCTGCCTGAACAAGGGCCCCACATGGTAGATGTAATTTGAAGCAAGGAATGCCAATCCCGCCAGCGATGAAATCCACCATCTTTTCCCCTGGCGATGAACAGCATAGCCTATCACTGATGCAGTAATAAGCGTGCCAATGAAGGAGACCAACCTGCCTGTCCAGTATTGTGGGCCAAAGATCCAAACAAGCGGGACAATTACGAGGTGATAGACAGGTGGATAGTTGGATGAGTAAAACGGGTAGGTGCTGTTGTCTTGATACGGCCACTGACCGCGACTGAACATCAAAGTGTCTACCAGTTCAAAGCCTTCACCCTGATCATAGTCAAATGGGAATTGGAACAAAGCAGAGGCGTAAATGAAATATACTATGAGGTAGCCGACAAATGCCAGCAAGGCCAGGATTACTAACGCATAAGCGACGTAGATCCAGCGGCTCTTGTTACCGGTCCAAGCATTCAGCGACATAGATTTCTTCGCCACATCCGGTTCCGATTGGTGGCTTGATTGGCGGCGGTGAAAAAACTCAAGCGGGCCTGTCTCCAAGAGGTAACAGCGTCAAGCCCAGGAAAAACGTAAGTCCAGCGCCGATTAAGGCTAGACGCTGGTAGGGTCCGATTCCAGAGAAATTGCCTGCTCCAAGCCAATCTACAAGGAAAGTCCCGATAAATACCAAGGCTCCGATAGTCATCAGACCATAAGCCAGCTGTCGTTTTGTTATCATAGAGTATAAAGTGTATCTGAAAATTTCTTTACAATGTAACTGTTTTTGGTATAATTCCGAGCTTGCTGCAAACGAGTATCATACAACGATAGATGACCCACCGCTGTCCCAGCGGTTTTTCCATTTAAAAAGGGAGACTATGACATTCACAAAACCACATATGCTTACAGCAGAAGGTCTGCAGAAGCTGACAGAGGAATTGGAGTATCTAAGCACCGAGGGCAGAGAGAAAATCGCCGATCGTCTACATAGTGCTTTCCAAGATGGACAGGATGACGACTTCGTGGAAAACGCTGAGTTGGAAGCCGCACGGAATGAACTGTCGTTTATGGAGCGTAGGATTCAGGAGCTGATAGATATTCTAAGCAACTACCAGGTGATTGGAGAATCGGATGGCCCACACGATTCAGTCCGCATTGGCGACTGGGTTACTGTGCAAGAGGATGGCTATAACGAAGAGGAAAGATACCATCTGGTCGGTCCAGCTGAAGCTGATCCGGTCGATGGACGAATCTCGTATGAGAGCCCTCTGGGTAAAACTCTGCTGGGAGCCCAGATTGGAGAGAAGGTTCGAGTTAGCGCACCCAATGGACTGTTGGAGTTCAAGATTTTGTCGATCGGCTAGTTGGCCATTTTCCATTAAGCCTTTAGGAATATTAGAGCCCGTTCCATTGGCGGGCTCTTTCTAGATACTCTGAAGCAGAATTGAACTGATTCGAATCGCCCTTGCTTCCAGGGCGTAGATTGGGGGTATTGATGGACTGGCAACCGAACGCACTTGAAGAAAAACGCCTCGGCAAGATCGCAACATTACGATCTGAGGGACTCGATCCTTATCCACCTAGAGCTGAGCGTACACATACGGTTGCAGACGCGGTCGATGCTTTTCTGAAGGCTGAGACAGGGGAGGAGGATCCGGCCCAGGATGTCAAGGGCGTTATCATTTGTGGGCGAATTGTCAGTACGAGAGATATGGGCAAGACCGTTTTCGCTCATATTGAGGACGGTACCGGCAAGATTCAGCTGTTCTTGCGCCGAGACGAGATTGGCGAGGATTCCCACCGGCAATTCCAAAAACTCACTGACCTTGGAGATTTCATTCAGGCAGAAGGGAGATTGTTCCGAACACGTATGGGTGAGATCAGCGTGCGGGTTTCATCATGGCGTATTCTCAGCAAGGCGATCAGCCCTTTGCCAATCGTAAAAGAACAGATCGTTGACGGCGAAATCGTCAGATACAGCGCATTCGCAGATGTTGAAGAACGCTACCGCAAGCGATACGCGGACCTGGCCGTCAACCCGGCCGTACGGGAGTTGTTTCGCACACGGGCCCAGATCATTAGTGCGTTGCGAAGTTTCTTTGATGATAACGACTTTCTCGAGGTCGAAACTCCGGTCATGCAACCGATTTACGGTGGAGCGGCTGCCCGACCATTCACGACCTACCACAATCAACTCAAACAAGACCTCTTTATGAGGATCTCATTTGAGCTCTATCTGAAGCGTTTACTGGTTGGGGGTTACGAACGGGTCTATGAAATCGGGCGCGACTTTCGGAACGAGGGAGTGGATGCTACACATAATCCAGAGTTTACCCAGCTGGAGTTTTACGCTGCTTATTGGGATTTCCACGATGTGATGGACTTCACCGAACGTATGTTGGTCTACGTGGCCGAAAGAGTTCTTGGTACTACATCCATCACGTACAGGGAGCACCAGATCGAACTATCAGGATCCTGGCTGAGGATAACGTTGAGAGATGCGATAAAGAAGTTCGCAGAGATTGACTACATGGAATATCCGACTGCCCAGATGCTATCAGGAGCGATTCGTGAGATTGGCGGTGATGCTTCCCCTGATGCGAGTTGGGGCCAATTGATAGACAATCTTTTAGGGGAGTATGTAGAACCCAACCTGATGCAGCCAACCATTGTTATGAACTACCCGCGAGATATCTCGCCCCTGGCGAAGGGGGTTCCAGGTGATCCATTGCATGTTGAGCGTTTTGAATATTTTATCGGTGGTATGGAGATGGGTAATGCCTTCACCGAGCTGAATGATCCCATTGAACAGCGAAAAAGATTTGAAGAAATGCAGCGCCTGTACCGTGCGGATGACGAACAAGCGCATCCTATCGATGAGGACTACATCCGAGCCATGCTATATGGGATGCCTCCAAATGGCGGTTTTGGCACCGGAGTTGATCGCTTGGTCATGTTATTTACCAATCAGACAACAGTCCGCGAAGTGCTCTTATTCCCTCATTTGCGCCAGCGATAGTCGGAATGAAACGCCTGGTGTATTTGGCAGGCGTTTGACCACAATTAGATTGGTTAATATACTTGAGACAATGGAATACACGGCTTTGAAGGAGAAAAGTAGGGTTCAGTAATCTTCAAGAGAGTTGGCGGTAGGTGCGAGCCAATAGAAGCTGAATTCGAAATCCACTCCAGAGCCGCATCCGAGAGAAGGATAGCCGGGATCGCCCGTTATAGCGTAGCTTGAGGCCTGCACTACCATTTGGGAGCAGGCAAAACCAGGTGGCACCACGAGCCCCCTCGTCCTGGAACGAGGGGGCTTTTTATTATTCGGTCCGTGGTTTCAGTGGTTCTTGACTGGAATCTAGAAACAGCAATCTAGGATTAGGCACAATTAAGTCAGTGGATATCCGGGTGAGGATATGGAGGAGATGTTAGATGTTGAAGATCGAACTTATTCGAGAAAAACCTGACTGGGTCAAGGAACAGATCAAAAATCTGAATGATGTGGCGCCAATAGATGAGATATTGGCAGAAGATGTGCGTAGGAGGGAGATCATTCAGGCTGCCGAGGTACTACGACAACGACGAAACAAGGCCTCAAAAGAGATAGGCCGGTGGATGGGTAATATCAAACGGCTAGAAAAAGATTTGAAAAAGGTAGATAGTCCCGAAGATGGGGCACCCAACGAACGGCAGATTGCCAAAGAATCTGAGGATCTGAAGCGGAAAGTTGAAGCTGCTAAAGATGAGACAAGAGAAATCGGGCGTCAGATTACCGAGTTGGATGATGAACTGAGACACGTTGAGGAAAGCCTAAATGAACACATGCTCTGGGTCCCAAATATTCCACATTCCACCGTGGTGATTGGACCGAACGATGATTACAATGTTATTCACGAACCCGTCGGTGATCCGCTACCGAAATTCGATTTCGCACCAAAGCCGCACTGGGATCTGGGGCCGGAGCTGGATATCATCGACTTTGAACGAGGGGTCAAATTAAGCGGCACGCGATTCTACTTACTCCGCGGGAAAGGGGCTCTTTTACAAAGGGCTCTCATTCAGTTTATGCTCAACACGCACATCTTCGAGCATGGCTACACTGAAATCTATCCGCCTTTCATGGTCCGCTCCGACATGTTCGTTGGTGCGGCTCAGTTACCCAAATTTGGGCACAATATTTACAGAGATGCTGAAGAGGATTTTATGTGGCTTGGCACGGCAGAGATTGCCCTGACCAATATCCATCGCGGAGAGATCCTGGAAGAAGAGAGCATGCCGCTAAATTACGTGGCCTATACACCTTGTTTTCGCCGCGAGAAGTTTAGCGCGGGAAGGGATGTCCGAGGAATCAAGCGCGGTCATCAATTCGACAAAGTAGAGATGTACAAGTTCACGACACCAGAAGAAAGCTACGACGCTCTGGAGGAACTTCGGCAGCATGCAGCCGATATTTGTGAAGCATTACGATTGCCGTACAGGCTGGTTGAGATGGCGACTGGTGATCTCGGCTTTGCGGCGGCGAAGAAATATGATTTAGAGGTCTGGGCTGCCGGTTGTCAGGAGTGGCTAGAAGTTAGCTCAGTTAGCAATTGCGAGGCTTTCCAGGCTCGCCGCGCGAACATCCGCTATCGACCCAGCGAAGGGGGAAGGCCAAGACACGTCCATACACTCAATGGCAGTGGGCTAGCCCTCCCAAGGGTAATGATCGCTATTATCGAGAATAACCAGCAAAGCGATGGCAGCGTTGTAGTGCCCGAGGTTCTGCGGCCCTACATGGGTGGCTTAGAA
>JAUVOB010000413.1 GCA_030599405.1 Chloroflexota bacterium
CAAAATTCGATGCTCGCCTAATGCTTCAACTCGCCAAGGTCATTCCAGCTCGAGATTATCTGTAGTAGCTGAAGGGGTGATCTTCGATCCATACATCGACGCATATACCCGGGTACAAACAGCGCCAAGCACGAAAATCTGGGCTAAGAAGTAGAAGAAAAGCAAAAAGACGGCCATCGTTCCGGCGGCATCCAGCGCCGAGCCAATATTACGAGTTCGCAGATAGAGCCCGTAGAAATAGCTAGCCAGGACGATCGCGAGGGCGGTGATCAATGACCCAAGTAAAACATCATGCCATGAGATCTCTACATTGGGTAGAAACTTGTAGATCATAGCCAAACTAAGTGTTGCCAGGACCAGGTATAATAGGAACGCTGCCCCAATCTCCAAGATCTCAAGACCGATTACAGATCCAAAGATGGTGATGATAAGGTTGGCGATAACCGCTAATACTACGAGCAGTCCTGCACCGAGGACCATGACAAAAGCCAGCAAACGACCCCTTACGTAGCTCATAGTCTCGCCACGTGTCGGCCGGGGAACCTGCCAGATGGTGTTGAGAACATACTGCAACTGGAAGAAGATCAGCGAGGCGGCGAAGAGTAAGCCAAGCACACCGATTATCGTCGTTACTGCTGATCCGGTAGACGTGGTCTCAGACACTGATTTCAACAGTTCCTCGATCATCGCCGCAGCATCCTGACCTAGGATCTGCTCGACCCGTTCGATAAAGTGGTCTGCCGCAACCACGACGTCGATAAACACACCGGCAACGGTGAAGGCGACGAAGATCACTGGAACGAAGGAGAAAATACCGTAGTAGGCCAGCGAAGCAGCCAGCACCGATGGCCTCTCGGTGATCCAGATCCTGTAAATCTCTGAAGCGAAGGCTCTCGCCGATGCGGGTTGGGTGTCGTCTCGCTCGTTCATGCTTGCCCCCTTGGCGGCGTTAATTTGTCGAGTGGCATAGTCCCTAGACTTGGTAGTGTGGGCTCAGGATAATTTATAAGTACACAATTTCAAGACACGATTCTGACGTAAATTAAGTAATGGGCTAACCTGAATCCAGTGGGGAAAGGCGGATCTCTGGAATCTCGCCGATAGGAGTCTTCCGCATCGCCTCTTCGGCCTCGGCGGGCAAGCGCATGAGGCGTTGCATTGTTTCGCGAGCCTGGTTCGGATCGCGAGAACTAATCGCATCTATTGCGGTGAGGATATAGGCTTCTTCTATGTTGATTAACCTTTCAGGTGTCGCGTCATCATCCTGCCAAGAGCGTACGTTGCGAAGACTTAGTAACGGTCCGGCAAGAAGCTGGAGGACATGATTATGGGTAGCCGCGAAAATTCCCAGCATTAGTCGCTGGTACGATTGCAGTAGCTGCTCTTGCTCCTCCCGAGGAATCGATTGCTCATCCCAGCTTTCCTCATGCATAGCTTGCACCGTCTGCAAATAACTTTCCGCCTGTCGACGAAGATCCTGGATTTCTTCGTCAGTCGCTACCGCTGCAACGAGGGCAAAAACCTCCGGATACATTATCTGCTCAAAGTGTTCCACGTCCCAGACAGAAGCTCCTTCCCGACGCAAGGCTAAAAGTAAGGCATCGCCGAATGCGCTCGCTTGAGACTCGGTTACAAACACGCCTTTACCGTGACGAACTTCGACAAGACCTTGAGCGGCCAACATCCGAGTTGCGTCACGCACCACGGCCCGGCTTACGCCAAATATCTCCGACAATTCGGGCTCGGTGGGCAAGGATTCCCCTGCCTGCCATTCACCATCCAAGATCGACTCTCTCAAGGAATCGGCAACTTGATCCGCAAGCGTTTGTTTGATTACTGGTTTAGGGAATCGCCGTTTCTGGCTCATGAATGACTTCTTGCTTCCGCGTCCGACGGGCATCCACCTGCAGGTACAGCACCAATGATACCAGCATTACGATGCCGGCAACAATCCAAGCAGCGCTAATTGAATTATTCTTGGCTAGGTATCCAAGGAGGACGCTTCCCCCAATCGAGCCTGTGTATGCGGCTAATGACTGGACCGACAACATAGACGAACGCCGTTCAGACGGGATCTCGTCATTCATCAGCGTTGCCTGGGGAGAGTTTATGACGCCCATGCTCATATAGAGCATCCAGAATAGGGCAACCGACGGGCCTACGGCGCCTTGTAATGCGAGAGCGATGAGAATGGCGCCTTGGAGTCCTTGAAAATCAGATGCCAGTAGACCATTGCGTTGTTTGAACTGGCGGCTTAATGGAATTGAGGCCATATTGCCGATTGCTCCAAAAAGAAAGCTGCCCGCCATCAGCGCCCCGAAGAATAAACTTCTACCTTCGCTACCACCAACCAGGGCAGCGAAATGCGGCGACCAGAAACTCTCGATACTTGCTAGCGCCAACCCACTGGCCA
>JAUVOB010000342.1 GCA_030599405.1 Chloroflexota bacterium
GCGCTGTATGTGACCAGCCTGGCCGGATGGGAAGCGATGCAGGTTGACGGCGGCTGGCCCGTCCCAGAGTATGTGGCCGGTCATAGTTTAGGTGAAATTTCTGCCCTGGCGGCGGCAGGTAGCATCACCTTTAGCGATGGATTAGCTCTCGTACGCAGGCGTGGTGAATTGATGAAGGAAGCCGGCCAGCGGCTACCTGGGGCTATGGCCGCAATTCTCGCTTTGGATTATGAAAAAGTAGGAGAGTATTGCGCCCAGGCTCAAGAGGCGACCGGGCGGCCCGTCCAGGTCGCCAACGATAATTGCCCTGGTCAGATTGTGATCTCAGGAGATAGATTCGCCTTAGAAAGGGCGACAACTCTGGCCAAAGAGGCTGGTGCTAGAAAAGTAGTCATCCTACCCATCACCATCGCGGCCCATTCAGCCTTAATGGCATCCTCGACAGCTGATTTCGGTAAGGCGGTTGACAGCACCGCTTTCAAAGATCCATCGATTCCAGTTATCGGAAATGTCAGCGGCCGCCCACTGGCTTCGCCTGCTGCGATTCGAACCGAGCTGAAGGCCCAATTAACTGCTCCAGTCCAGTGGACCCGATCGATGCGTTACCTTCTGGACGAGGGCGTTGATACCTTTGTTGAAACAGGTCCAGGCGATGTCTTACTTGGATTAATGAGACGGATCGACCGCAAAGTGAATCGTGTGAAATTGATGGAGTCAATAAACACCTGACAGACTCCCAAAGCGAATTAAGTAGATAGGATATAGTTTAGAGAAAGCCGGGAAAGACATATGAGTGACCAGAAGATATTGGAAGGCAAAGTCGCCATAGTAACTGGGGCGTCCAGAGGGATAGGGCGCGCCATTGCCGAGGAAATCGGCGCCCAAGGGGCTAGCGTGGTGGTGAATTATTTCAGCAGTGAAGATGCTGCTGCGGAAGTTGTTGGCGGAATCGAAGCAAGAGGAAGCCAGGCGTTTGCCATTCAGGCGGACGTTGGCAACTTTGACGCAGTCCAGTCCATGATCAAGAAGACGCTTGACACCTATGGTCAAATTGATATCTTAGTCAATAATGCTGGAACGACCCGGGACACTCTCTTACTCATGATGAAAGAAGAGGACTGGGATGTGGTGATTGACACAAACCTGAAAAGTATGTTTAACTGCTGTAAGGCGGTAGCCCGGCCGATGATAAGGCGTAAGCAAGGAGGTCGGATTATCAACATCTCCTCTGTAAGTGGTCTGGTTGGGCAGGGTGGTCAGACAAATTATGCTGCTTCCAAGGCCGGCATAATTGGATTCACCAAGTCTCTAGCTAAGGAGCTTGGTTCGCGGCAGATAACCGTCAACGCCATTGCTCCGGGATTCTTTCCGACCGCTTTGACGGAAGTTCTATCTCAGGATATGGTCGACAAAGCGCTCGAGTTTATTCCCCTTAGTCGCCTTGGCGAGCTTGAAGAGGTAGCCCACCTGGCAACATTTCTGGCATCGGATAAAGCATCCTACATCACAGGCGAGGTTATCCGGATTGACGGCGGTCTAGCAATGTGATACATAACATGTTGGCTGTGCGTAAGTCAATGGTTTACTCTTTTGAATGAGGAATCGACATTATGAGGTCGTTGGTCAAGTGTAGTTATGAGTGAACAGGAAGTTCCAGAGAGCATTGGACGTATAGAGGTAGCTCCCGAGGTCTTGACAACCATCGTGCACTACACGACTCTGGATGTTGAAGGCGTTAATAAGATGGCCGCGGTGCCGGCCGACGTGGGCCGACTATTTCGAAGAACCTCCGGACGGGATGGAACTATCTTGGATTTCGCCGATGGAACCATCTGCTTTGACATCTATGTCTTGATGGATCCCCATGTCAACGTCTTAGAGACGAGCCAGAAAGTTCAAGCGGCCGTGATTGAGGCCATAGATAAGATGGTTGGCCTTTCCGTGGAAACGGTAAATGTGCATGTCGAGGACGTCATTTATACTATCGACGAAACAGCATGAGCCGATGAAGACAAGACGGCGCGCAAGGTGCGCAACCCTAGAAGCCCTTTATGAAATAGATATCGCTGACCACTCGCCATTCGATGTTCTTAAAAGCCGGCTGCTCGACCAGCCCTTAGATGAGCCAGGCGAGGAGTTCGCTATCAAGCTGATGGAAGGCGTATTGGAACATCAAGGCGGAATGGATCTGGTTATCGCCCGCTACGCACCCGAGTGGCCATTAGATCAGATGGCTATCATTGACCGAAATATCTTGCGTATCGCGATTTATGAGTTTCTGGTCGACGACGAGACCCCTGTAAAGGTGGCTATCAACGAAGCTGTGGAGCTGGCAAAGCTCTACGGATCGGACAGTGCCCCCCGTTTTATCAATGGTGTTCTGGGCACACTTGCCGATCTAATCCCTCAATTGCGCCAAGAACTGTTAGCCGCCTACGAGCCGGGATAGCTTTCAGGCGTCGTGCGTCGTCTTGAGTACGCGATCAAGTGCCTCCCCCTATGCCCATCATCCGCCTATATCACCGAACTACGTCAGCGGTAAATATGATGTCGTTTGTTGCTCTAAGATTGGTCTCATCACCATGATCAGAATACATTACTGCTAACAGATTATGGACAGTTTTTTTGGAATTGGTCTACCCGAGTTGGTTCTCATTCTGCTATTTGCCGGCCTGGTCATGGGACCGCATCGCATTCGCCAGATCGCCAGGATGCTAGGGCGACTCACAGCACAATTGCAGAGAGTATCCCGCGAATTTGCCCGCCAGCTTAACGCCGAGCTGGATGCTATCGATTCGGGTGAGATGAAAGGCGCCTTAAGGGACGTAAGATCATTACAGAACGAGGTTGAGGCTCTACGCCGGGAGTTGGCTCAGGTGCCTAGGACATTTCGCGAACAGGGAGAAGCTGTGATCGCTGAGGGGAAAGAGATAGTGACCGA
>JAUVOB010000166.1 GCA_030599405.1 Chloroflexota bacterium
GGCGGCGTGGATAAGGCCTCCGTGCCTGTCTTTACTTCTTCTTTCGGAACAGCACCAACAATCCTGTTCTGCAATGCTCGATCGGACTCCTGCCCGTCTTGGTCTAGTATTACCAACAACTCCTGCAAGGCGTCGGTCGCTTCCGCAGCTGATGCCATGCGCTTTGATATCTGAGGGACGAGCATACTTCTGATCAGTTCGTCTAGTTCTCTAGGCGTATCCGACTTATACGCAGTTGGTGTTGGCGTCTCGCCCATACCATGGTATTTCGCCGCGTCAAAGAGATTACGGATCGGATAGGGTCGCCTGCCGGTGACTGTCTCGTATAACAACACGCCGAGAGCGTAAATATCGGTCCGCCCATCGACCTCCTCCCCCGCGCACTGTTCGGGAGACATATATGCCGGCGTACCAACACTTATCCCTTTCTGCGTTTCAAGTATGCTACCTTGGCCAAGTTTTACGAGGCCAAAGTCAGTGACGATCACCCGATATGGTCGATACGGTCTGACGCTATGTGTGAGCAGGATGTTGTCGGGTTTTAGATCGCGGTGAAGTACATCAGCGGCATGAGCATATACCAATACATCGGCGATTTGCCAGCTGATCTGAACGGCATCCCAGAGTGGTAATCCATGTTTATTATCTTTTACCAGCTGGCGTAGAGTTGGTCCCTCAATATAGTCCATCATCAGATAGTAACTATCCTGGAAGGTGCCAAAATTGATTACATCGACAATATTGGGGTGGCCTAATCTAGCCGCCGTTCGAGCCTCCTGGAGAAAACGTTCGTAGAAACCCGGCTGCTTCGCCAACTCCGGTCGCATGATCTTAATAGCGGCATATAGTTCAAGATCCGGATGGTGGGCGCGATACACAATGCCCATCCCTCCCTTGCCAATCAGTTCTTGGATCTCGAAATTGTTGACCACCTGACCGATGAATTCGTCGGTCGTATCCTTATCCATGCTATTAGGTCTTTTACCTGTTTTTAACCATGCGGCTAGCCAGCCAAAAGTATACCCTTCTCAGCCATCTTGAGAAAGTCAGCGACGGAGGGCAGTTGAGCCGCTTCCCAGCCCCTGCGCGACGCATAATCTCGGGCGCTTGCAGGGTATTACCAGCCTATCTCAACTATCTCCGCCAACCTAATTGCTGATTCCCGAAACCGGTCGATTCGATCGAAGTCCTAGGCTCTCTTCAACAGTCGAAGGGTAACACGGTCGTTCTGGCGAGATAGTTCCACCTGATCGCCATTTTGAAGATTCTCAAACAGATCGGGGTCAAAACCGAAAGCATAGGGAATATTCTCAAGAGAGCAAGCTGGAGCTGTCTGCTGGTCGATCTCTGTGTTGGCGATCGCCAGAGGAGCCACTCCTCTGTAAAAGAGCTCGAGCAATACATAGGGAGCAACGGTGGAACCGGTCCCCTTGGGGAAGATGGCTATCTTACCTGCCATACTCTGCCCGTCGGCCGGATGACCTGGCTCGCGCACGACTCCAGTTAGGCGATCTACAAATCCCAGAAATGTGATAGGTACGTCTGTGACGAAGGCCTCCGCGACGATTGAGAAGTCCCCTTGGGAAGGCAAACCCTGCCCCTGGTAGCTGTTTACCGCTCGGGACATATCTTCATCACCCGAGACAATGAGGGTTCTTTTTTCCGTCTCTTTCCTCACCCTCAATGGCTCGCTTACACTTGCGGCGATCGGACTGGCTCCCTCTCGGTCAACCTCAAATGCCAAATCGCCCGTAGCCGCGGCAATGCAGTCAGCCAGCCGCATGACCGATGTGGGGATATTGTTTAATCCCGATTGCAGATAATGTTCCGCCTTCATCGAATTGGTAAGAATGCTCTTTACCCAGCGACGATCATAGGGAACTACCTCTGGACAGGTGTTCTCCAGTAACAGGCCGCCACTTGCCTTTATGATAGCCGCCAGGCCTACCTTTTCAGCGATAGCCTTGTTGGCCGAGGAGGTAAAAATCCACAATGGAGGTAGACCAGAGCCTTCATCAGGCGAACTGGCGACTTTCCTCCCTTTCAACAGGTGGGCAACCATCCTAATCTCGCCAACTGAGGCCTGCGGGCAGCCAATGGCAATTAACGATATGTCAATCCGGGGCTTTAACTCATCGTACCGTCTTTCTAATTCGACTTTGCCAAACTGTAAGCTGGCCTGGATTGGTCCAGGTTCTGGAAGCTCGCTATGCCCATCGAGGTAGACCAGTGGTGAACCATAGTTAGCCGCAGCAGCCGTTAGTGCCTTGCGCTGCTCATGATTGAGAATCTCTGGTAGGCCTTTAATTAACGGAATGGGACCGAATGGCATTCGCCAACTGGCTTGCCTCTGCTTGCCAATCCAATCTCCCAGAATCGAGAAGTCGGTTGGGTCTTCCAGTTCACAGGTGACAGTCACCTCCAGATTCGGTTTTCTAGCCTCATCGTTTAGCAGTCCATACTTTGGAGTGTATCCGGTTAGAGCGCTGGCGAGGGCCGACAGTCCCGATTCTCTGTTAGTCTTTAAACCGCAGTACGAGTTGGCGAAACAGATGGCGTTTGATTCGGACCAGGCAACTGTGCCCTCGGCTATGACACCTTCCCACTCATATGGGATACATGATTGGGTAGGTTGTACTCCCAGTTTTATGTACAGACCGACGATCTCCTGGCTGTGGGCCAGGAAGTCTGGAACGGTAATACGCATCTGATCGAATTGGTCAGCATCGCAGCCGGCTGCGTTTAATGTGGTGGGAACGGCTACTTGGGCAAGTGGATCTTCAGTCAGACGAGTCAGAAAGTGGCGCAGGCCATATCCACCCGTCAGTGGTGAGACGCCAGATAAATGAGCGCTCCGAACAGGCAATAACGCGGTCGCACCTGCCGCGGCCGCAAGGTCTAATAATAGACGCATGGCCGTCTGCTTGGCCGTACCCTTTTTCCCGGCCAACATAACTTGCTGCTCTTCGTTTAGGCTAATATTCGTCGTCATCGTTCTTTTCGCGATCTTAGGTCTCGTCGCACTGTATCGATGTATATCTCATTTCCGGGGTGCGCCAAAGTAAATGGTTCAGATAGAACCACCAAAGAGCAGCCCGTCCTCCGATAGTTTCCCTTCACTTTCCCACCAGGCGCGGATGCGACCGCCAATGGGGCGTCCGACCATCTTCTCAACTGCGTAAACGACTTCCCACAGTTTCTGAAAATCTACGCCCGTCCCCATCCCCAACTTGTAGGCCAGGAAGACGAGGTCCTCGGTAGCCATGTTGCCCGCAGCGCCAGGGGCAAAGGGGCAACCTCCTAGGCCACCCACGCTGGCATCATGGATTCGAACGCCGGCCTGAATAGCGGCCGTTGTGTTTGCCAGACCCAACGCTTGCGTGTCGTGTAGGTGTACGGCCAGTTTATTCATATCGAGCCGCTTACCGAGTGCGTCCATTAGCCGGCCGACCTCAAGGGGATTCGCATGACCGACGGTGTCAGCTACGGCCAATTCATCCATGCCCATCTCCCAGAGCCGTTCGCAATAGGCGATGGTCTTATTAGCCTGCACCGGCCCTTCAAAGGGGCAGACCCAAGCTGTGCTCACGTAGACACGGGACCACAGCCCATCCCGCTTGGCCCATTCGACAAGCGTGCGTGCTTTCTCCATCGCCTGCGAAGTGGACATGCCGGTGTTCGCTCTGCTGAACGTTTCACTCACTGCGGCGCCGATAGCGATATGGGTACACCCTGCGTTAACTGCTCGTTCGTACCCTCTTTCATTAAATACTAGCCCTGTGAACGTAAGATCCGCGTCGCTGAATCTTGAGATAGCCCAGCTCATTACTTGGTCTGCATCGGCCATCTGAGGAACAGCTTTGGGATGCACAAAGCTGGTTAGTTCAATGGTGCGCAGCCCCGCCCCCAGCAAGCCTGCAATCACTTGCTGCTTATCCACCGTTGATATCAGGGCCGATTCATTCTGCAATCCGTCGCGGGGGCCGACTTCATATATCTTTAAAAGCTCGCTCATACAGGTCGATCTACGTGTCTATGCCGGGCGGATGATTTCTACTTCTACGCCAGTGTCTCGATGGATTGCCTCAGCAAATTGCTCGATCACGTCGTCGCCAAAAATCGTATCGCTGGTTCCGCGGGGGGCGCCAAGGAGCAACAAATCGGCAGAACATTCGTCAAGGAACTTGGTGATCTGATCTTTGACCCTCCCATCACGGACAACTATCTCTGCCGCGACCTGGTAATTGGCGGCTCGTTTCTTTGCGATTCGCAGAAGCGTTTGACCGAGAAAATAGAGTTCGTCACGGACGGCCGTAACCAGCTCGTCTTCCTCACCTTCGACGCTACCTGTATCAATCACGAAAAGAAAAACTAGTTCGTTCCCCTTTTCCCTTGCGTAGCTAATTGCGGCCTGCTGAACGGCCCTGCTACCTGCTCCACCTCTGGTTGCACAAACGATGCTGCCCATCTCTAACCTCTATCACTCCTCTCTTGCATCCGCGCTCATGGTGCTCTGGATGCGGCTGAGTGCCTCGACACTAAAGTCCGTTTCGCGAATGAGTTCGTGGTAAACGTCCTCGGAAATGAGGCCGCGACGAGCGGCGTCGCTCAAAGCAGATCGTTCGGCCTGAAGAAGATCTTCACGAGCTTGCAGAATCATCGTCTGTTCGAGCTCTGGATAATTATGTAGTAAATCTCGGAGCTCTTTGTTTTGTTGTCTAACCTCGATGGCATAAACCTCAGACATGGCCTCCCAAATTTCGGCCGAAATGATGCCATCGTCATACAGTCTATCAAGTTCTCGCTTGCCCGCTCTGGTGGCATATAACATGGCTTGATGGTGCTGCTGTTCTCTTTCGTGTTCCAGTCTATCGGTTAATCCCAGGTAACTTAAAAGGG
This sequence comes from Chloroflexota bacterium, assembly GCA_030599405.1. Lineage (GTDB taxonomy): Bacteria > Chloroflexota > Anaerolineae > Promineifilales > Promineifilaceae > UBA11865. The sequence goes on from JAUVOB010000166.1 coordinate 4,900, forward strand.
GGGTAATCGTCGTACCCTGAACTAGCAGTGTGAAAAGGACGACACCAA
>JAUVOB010000177.1 GCA_030599405.1 Chloroflexota bacterium
AGTTTACTATATGCCATCCGTAACCAGGATGCCGAACGAGTCCGATGAGAGCCTTCTACGTCGATTTCGAAAGAAGGTGGCAAAGGCCGGAGTAATGAGCACCGTTCGCCGTAAACGTTGGCACGTTTCAAAGAGCGAATTGAGGCGCATTCAGAAGAAAAAGGCCATTCGTCGTATGCGGCGTCGCCAAAGTATGAAAGGAAATTATGGCTAAGAAGGAAGAGAAGCTGGAGGTCGAAGGCGTCGTTGTCGAGGCACTACCCGCTACACAATTTACGGTAGAACTTGATAATGGACATCGCGTGCTCGCTTATTTATCGGGAAAGATGCGTCGCTACTATATCCGTATCCTACTCGGTGATCGCGTTCGCGTGGAGATGACACCGTATGATTTGTCACGTGGTCGAATCACCTATCGATACCGCCGTCAGCGCGTAACCAACCAGAAATAAATCTTGATTAGTTGATTTTCTGAGCTTCTAAGTAAGAACAGAGCGTCGTACCCTATCCAGGGTATGGCGCTTTTTGTTTGGCAACCAACGCAACCCAATCTCTGGTGGTGAGCTTTCTCGTGACTTCTCCGCCTGCTTTTGCAAGAGCATTCTGAACACCATTGACCTGTTCATCGATTATCCCACTCATGATTACCCTGCCTGTTGTCGATAAGTAAGACAGAAGATCTCCCTGGATTAAGCCAACGATAACCGGGGCAAGTATGTTAACTACCACGATATCCCATTTGCTGGGTCCCAGGGAATCGAGAGAGCCCTGGAACAACTCGATATGCTCCAATACGTGGTTATTCTTTACGTTTTCTCTGGCAGTTCGAACCGCGATCCTATCCGTATCCAGCGCGAGAACTCTCTGCGCACCAAATCCCACCGCGGCAATGGCCAATATGCCGGAACCAGTGCCTATATCAAGTATCGACAGTCCTGGCTGAATCAATTCCTCCATCGCCTCGATGCACATCCGCGTGCTCGGATGAAGGCCGGTGCCGAATGCCATGCCCGGATCGAGCGTGATTACCAGATCGTCATCATCGACATTTTCGGCTTCTAACCAACTAGGCTGGATCCACACACGACGACCGATTTGGAACGGTTTGTAGTTCTTTCGCCACGTCGTCGACCAATCCTCATCGACTATCTGCCGATATCTCGGCTCAGAAACCGGATACAGACGGCCAAGATAGTACAGAGCTTCATCGATCTTTCGACGACGTTCTGAGGTGTCCTCGTAATCGGGAACATATATCTTTACGACTATCTCGGGCTCTAAGGCGAGTGGATCCGGATCGTTCAGATCCCCCATTTGCTCGATGACGACACCCCCCTGATAGGCGTATTGCTCCAGGATTGCCGAGACTGCCTCCGCGGCTTCCCCGTCGACTGAGACGCTTATCTCCAACCAGTACGTATCTTTAGAAGGCATGGATCAGGAACCGAAATGGTCAATATTTGGATCCCCCGATATTCGAGAGGAACCGATCAAAAACCGCTTGCTCCCAAGACGTCTCCCAAGGCATCTTTGAGCTGGCTCAGAATCCCCTTTCCACGCTGAGGTATTACTTCCTTCCCAAGGGTTCGCGCCAGTTTCTGCATCAAGTCTTTCTGATCTTCGGAAAGATTTTTAGGAATTACGACGTGAACAACGACAAGTTGATCACCCCGACCTTTGCGTCTTAAATGGGGTACGCCACGATTTCGCAATCGAAAGACCGCGCCAGATTGGGTTCCGGACGGCACAATTAGCTGCTCTGGACCGTCAACAGTCGGAATTTCTATCTCGTCGCCTAGAGCGGCTTGGGCCACGTTGATCTCCATCTCAAGGATGACGTCAACTCCGCGCCGCTGGAAGTAATCATGCTTCGAGACATGCAAAACAACATACAGATTACCCGGCGGTCCGCCGTCGACTCCCGGTCCACCCTCGCTGGAAAGCCGGATCTGCGTATCATTATCTACTCCGGCCGGAATTTTAACACTCAGGGTCCTGGTTTCCTGGACCTGCTTGTTTCCATGACAGACGGTACAGGGAGTTGGAATCGTCTCTCCTGAGCCATCGCAAACAGGACAGGTCGTTACATTGACGAAAGATCCAAGGAATGACTGGCGCATCTGCCGCACTTCACCGGTGCCATTGCAATTCGTGCAGCCGATCGGTATCGTGCCAGGCTCCGCGCCTCTACCGTGACAGTGCGGACATGTCTCAGGGCGCCGGACCTGGATCTCCTTCTCTGCACCAAAGACCGCTTCCTCAAATGTGATGGACAGGTCGTACCGCAAATCGGCGCCTCGCCTCGGACCTGCGCGCCTTCTCCTACCTCCAAACCCCGAGAAGAATTCTTCGAATATGTCTGTAAATCCGCCAAATCCCGAGAAATCACTGTATCCAGCGCCGCCACCTTTGACGCCAGCGTGCCCGAAACGGTCATATGCGGCCCGCGTGTCTTCGTTCGAAAGCACTTCGTAGGCCTCATTGATCTCTTTGAAGCGTTCGTCAGAACCGTCTTCGCTGTTGACATCTGGGTGATATCGGCGGGCCAGCCGTCGATAGGCCTTTTTGAGGTCCTCTTTGCTGGCGGTACGGTCGACTTCTAAGACTTCGTAATAGTCACGCATAGTGGCTGTGGTACTCGATAATACATGGTGTAATGCGTCTCACGAGTCAGAAAACCTGGCGGCGAGTGCATTACACCGTGCGGATCATAAGCCCCATAAAACAGGACCAGTGACTCGGTTACTCTTGACTGAATTCACCCTCGATTACGTCTTCATCGGGTGACTCTTCCTCACCCGCGGCTTCTGGAGCAGGCTCGCTCGCTTGCTGTTGGTACATGGCCGTACCAACTTCCTGGAGCGCTTGCTGTAACCTATCTACCGCAGACTTTATTGCATCAGGCGAGCTATCGACCGCCGACTTCACCCCGTCAATTTCAGCCTGGATCGAGCTTTTTTGGGCGTCCGACAGTTTATCACTATTATCTTCGATAAACTTTTCAGCGCTGTAGATGGCCGAGTCAGCAAGATTCGATGCCTCGACCGAGGCTTTTCTTTCAGCGTCCTCCGAGGCATGTTTTTCCGCGGCAGAGACCATCTCGTTAATTTCATCATCGCTCAAGCCACTAGAGGGGAGTATCTGCATCGCTTGTTCCCGGCCGGTAGCCTTATCCCGGGCGTTGACATTCAAGATGCCATCGGCATTAATATCAAAAGTGACCTCAATCTGAGGTACACCTCTTGGGGCGGGTGGAATCCCGTCGAGGATAAAACGTCCCAAGCTCTTGTTGTCTAAGGCCATCGGACGTTCACCCTGTTGAACGTGGATCTCCACTTGGGTCTGCATGTCCGCAGCTGTCGAAAAAATCTGGTTCTTCTTCGTCGGAATAGTTGTATTTCTCTCAATGAGGGCTGTTGACACTCCACCTAAGGTTTCAATGCTGAGGGTTAAGGGAGTGACATCTAGCAATAGAACGTCTTTTACATCGCCACCCAGAACGCCGGCTTGGATAGCCGCGCCAATGCCGACGACCTCGTCGGGATTTACGCCCTTATGGGGTTCTCTGCCAAAGAACTCTTTCACAGCATTCTGTATTGCCGGCATCCGGGTCATGCCACCTACAAGGATAACCTCGCTCACTCCATCGCTTGATATGCCCGCATCCTTTAGGGCTTGCTTGCATGGTCCGATGGACCGTTTGACCAGATGTTCTGTCAGCCGCTCCAATTTCGAACGAGTCAAGGTCATAGTCAGATGTTTTGGACCCCCAGCGTCAGCCGTGATATATGGCAGATTTATCTCCGTCTGCATCGTGGTCGACAGTTCTATTTTGGCCTTCTCAGCGGCTTCTCGAAGGCGCTGCAAGGCCTGGCGATCTCCGCGCAGGTCTATACCTTGATCCATCTTGAACTGCTCGGCCACCCAGTTGATGATTTCAAGATCAAAATCATCGCCGCCGAGGAACGTATCTCCGTTCGTCGACTTAACTTCAAAAACACCTTCACCTACCTCAAGAATCGAGATATCAAAGGTACCGCCACCTAGATCGTATACGGCGATAGTTTCATCTTTATCACTACCCAAACCGTAGGCTAAGGACGATGCGGTTGGCTCGTTAACGATCCTGAGCACCTCGAGACCGGCGATCTTTCCAGCATCTTTTGTGGCCTGACGTTGGCTGTCGTTGAAGTAAGCAGGAACCGTGATAACGGCCTGGGTAACGCTCTGTCCAAGGTATGCCTCCGCGTCCGTTTTCATCTTCTGCAAGATCATGGCCGAAACCTCAGGTGGTGAATATTCCCGACCATTCATCACGACTCGAATGTCGCCGTTTGGCGCCTCACGCACATCGTACGGAACGTATTTCCGTGCCTTCTCAACCGCCGAATCGGCAAATTTCCTTCCCATAAATCGCTTCACAGAGAAGACTGTGTTTTCAGGATTAACCACGGCCTGTCTCTTTGCCACGAGACCGACGAGTCGTTCACCAGTCTTTGGATTGACAGACACAACGGAGGGAAAGAGACGGCCACCCTCAGCGCTGCTTATGACCGTTGGCTCGCCACCCTCCATCACTGCGACCACCGAGTTCGTTGTTCCTAAATCTATTCCTATTATCTTTCCCATTCTGACAGCTATCTCCTATATTTTTATCGTTGATTCCTGATTTCTCTCTGACAATCAGGATTTTTCTTAACCTATCAAGCGGCGACGTTTACCAAAGTGGGGCGGATAACCCTGTCACCTAACCGATAGCCGCTCTGTAGCTCCTCGACCACGGTCCCACTCTCGAATCCCTCCGCCTCGGTGAGAGACA
>JAUVOB010000404.1 GCA_030599405.1 Chloroflexota bacterium
CAGGTTGTAGAAGTATTTGAATGATGACAGGGTCTCTACCGTCTTGCCGGATTTGCTAGACACGATGAAGAGTGTGCGTTCCATATCAAGGCGATTAGATAGAGTGGAGATATCGTCCGGATCCGTCGTGTCGAGTACTGAAACTACCGGGTAGTTGGCTTGGTCCGCCAACGGTCTAGTCCAATTGGCGAAAATCGAGCCGAAGAGCTGAGCAGCGAGGGAAGATCCACCCATACCCAGTACCACGACGTCGGTAAAGGGACCAAAAGAACCATTTGAAGCCAACACCGATCGGACGAGCTCCTTCAGACGGTTCGTGTTTTCCTGCATGGTCTCTACACTATGCATCCAGCCAAGCCGGTTTGTGATCTCCTCCGGCTCTGGATTCCAGACCGTATGATCTCCGGCCCAAATTCGGCATAGTGTGCGATCTTCACAGAACTTGGCCAGGGCGCTAACTACTTCCCGCTCAAAAGGACCCAAATAGGGTTCAAAACCCTGCCAGTCGTGGTCAAGCTGGTCTCGCTTCATTAATACGCTGCCAATCAATGATTGGAAATAGCTATTGAAAGCAGCAAGGCTTTGTTCCTGAAGATCTTGGCCAATACGCTCCAGGTCGATTCCAATATCCTCTATCTCAGCCAAGTGAGCCCTTGCATTGTCGACGCCTTGTAATGGCCTGATGGCAGCCTTTCCATGATTTCGATAGGCGCTCAGCGTGGCGGGGGACATCGTGACAATGGTGTCTCGACCAATCAACCCCTCAACGTAGTAATTGTCCGGATAATCGTAGTTCAAAGGGGATGTTCGCGTCCATTTCAGCCTTTGCACGAAAGCGCCCCGCCTAGCCAGACGTTGCCACGATGAACCGTCGAAATATTGCTGGAAGGTTTGGTAGGTGACCTTGGCAATAGCCATGGCCGTCCTTTTTTTCAGATCCGGCCGGTCACGTTCCTCCAAGAGCTGGTCTACTACGCGATCTATCTTGCTCAGGGAAAACGAAGCCACCGACGCGGGATTCTGGCGCCAGACGCTGTGACTATGGATATACATCTCGATGCCCCGGAGATAGGCTTCCGCTACTCTTCTGTATGTCTCTAGGGAGAAGATATGAGTGGCGTTTACATTGACGCCGTCATGGATTAGCCTTTCAATGGAGACAATACCAGCTTCGGTTGCAGGAATCTCGATCATGGCATTGGGCCGGTTAACCCCGTGCAAGATATGGCGAGCTTCGGCAACCGTTCCGATGGTATCATGGGCAAAGGATGGGTTGAGCTCCAGGGTGACGTAGCCATCCAAGCCCCCACTCATCTCAAATACCGGATGCAGCACGTCGGCCGTGCGCTGGATATCGTCGGCGACTAGCGCTTCGTAGATCTCCTTTACCGGCATTCCTTTTGCTACTAGCTCTCGGATGGCCCTGTCATAGTCGGCGCTGCTTGTAATCGCCTTCTCGAAGATGAGCGGTGTAGAAGTTATGCCAGTGACGCCGTCATTTATGGCTTCCTTGAGCTCTCCTGACTCAATAAAGGCACGTCGTAGATAATTCAGCCAGGTCGACTGGCCGAGGTGATAGAGGTCGTCCAGGTGCGCCATCGTTGCTCCTCCTTCTCGTCTCGTTTCGCCATACTCCCATGGTGACTCACCGTTACGGCGAAACAAGCTACCTGGTCAGAAATAATGACAGTCTAAGATACAGTATACCTCACAATCGAGGTTAAATGTTGATAATCTTTAATCAATTTTAAGACAGTTTTCAGGAAATGATCGGGCATGGACCGGCTCAATAATTCCAAGGAGTCAGAGAAAGCAATGTCTGGGAATGCCTGCCTTCCACATCGGCTGATACCCGGTTACTATCCGGCAGCAACTGTCGAACGTGTGCTTCAGGGTGGATCCTGGCACCGTCATGCTCTTCGTGCACAAACTACAGCCAGGGGCATGAACGATCCCTGGTTCACGGACGACGATGTCGGCTTTCGTCTGGCTCTCAGCCCTTAACTAACGCCGTTTTATGAAGCGCCGCATTCTGAAGCGCCGCATTCTGAAGCGCCGCATTCTGAAGTGCGTATTCGTTTCAGCGAATAGGCTGAAACCCAGGCGCTCGTAAAGACGGCGGGAAGGGTTCACTTTAAGGATCTGAAGACGCACTCGTTGACCGCGGGCTTTTGCAGAGGCAAGCACATCTCCCATGATCACCGTGCCCAAACCTTGATTTTGCCACGTGGGTGATAGGTAGATCCCGGCCAAAAACAACTCGTCGCCCCATCTTCCAGTCATTATCTCAATGGGAGTTTACCCTCTGGCTTATGGATAACCCGTTCGGCTATTAGACGCCGACGCGAGCGATCAGACCTCGTTCGACTCCTGACCAACGCGTGTTATTGATCTAAGTACCCATATTCTGTCAGGAGCATTTTCTCGTCCTGGATCAACCCTATTCCCGGTGCATACGTTTTGAAGCTTCTCTCAAGTCTGTTCAGAGGGGTCGTTTCCAGTGTTTTTAAGGAATCTACAAAGACC
>JAUVOB010000390.1 GCA_030599405.1 Chloroflexota bacterium
ACTCGCCTCTATCCCCTCACATACACTAGTGCGAAGCAGTTGATTCCAGTTGCCAATAAGCCAGTATTATTCCGGGTTATTGAATCGATCCGGGATGCGGGGATTAAGGAGATCGGAATAGTCGTTGGAGATACAGCAAACGATATTCGCGAGGCGGTAGGGCAGGGGAACCGGTTCGGCGTCAATGTGACATACATTGAGCAGGAAGCGCCTCTTGGGTTAGCCCACGCGGTCCAGGTCTCGGCTGATTTCTTAGAAGACGATCACTTCGTGATGTATCTTGGGGACAACGTCATTCAGGGTGGAATTAGCGACCTGATAAGGGACTTTGATAAAAGCGGTTGGAACAGCCAGATCGTATTAACCAGCGTAGATAATCCGCAGCAATATGGTGTCGCCGAATTGAAAGACGACGGTAGCATCTTGAGAATGGTGGAAAAACCGCGCAATCCACCCAGCGACTTGGCGCTGGTAGGAATATACATGTTTGACTCATCAGTTCTCGAGGCCGTGAACGCGATTTCCCCTTCATGGCGGGGTGAACTTGAGATTACCGATGCGATTCAATGGCTAGTTGATACAGGGCATTCAGTGCACCCCTATATTCACCGTGGATGGTGGATAGATACGGGTGCCCCGGATGATATGCTTGAGGCTAACGATCTAATCCTCGAAGAATTGGATCATCGAATTGATGGATATGTAGATAGGGGAAGCACGGTTGGCCGCAGGGTCACTGTCGAAAAGGGAGCTGAAATCATTAACAGTGTCGTCAGAGGACCTTCAATCATTGGCGAGGACTCGCGAATCGTTAACAGCTATATCGGACCATTTACCAGCATCTATCATCATGTAACAGTGGAAAATAGCGACATCGAGCACTCGATGGTACTCGAGCACAGTCATATCTCGGATATAGAAGCCCGCATTCAAGATAGCTTGATCGGGCGTTACGTCACTATCAGGCGGTCGCCAATGAAACCGAAGTCGCATCAACTAACTCTTGGTGACCATAGCCATCTGGGAATACTCTAGTTCTAACCAACCCAATATTCAATGCGCGCTCTTATTCAACGTGTAAGCGAAGCCAGCGTCACCGTCGAGGGACAGGTTACCGGTTCCATCATGCAGGGTTACGTCATCCTGGTTGGCGTGACCCATGACGACTCCCATCAGGATGCAGAGTGGTTGGCAAACAAGATCGTTGGCCTGCGGCTTTTCGAAGATGATGCCGGCAAGATGAACTTATCGCTTGTCGATATTGGCGGAAGCGCGCTGGTTGTTTCCCAGTTCACATTATACGCAAATGCAAACAAAGGTCGGCGACCATCATTTACGAGCGCCGCTCGTCCTGACCATGCTGAACCTCTCGTATCATTCTTGGCAGACGCAATCCAGGCTAAGGGCGTGCACGTAGAAACCGGTGTATTTGGCGCGATGATGTCCGTCGAGATACTTAACGATGGGCCGGTCACGCTGATGTTAGAGCGATGACGTTAACAGGCGACAGTCTGCCTGCGAAATCACCGACTCCGAGAAATGGCATCTACTCTACTGAAAGTACGAGAGCGCGTGGTATACTTGAGTTGAACCAGATGTACAGAATCAGGATCCAATCTGAAATTGCCATCGTGGGATCTGCATGGCCAGCGCAAGAGGGACTGGAGGTTGCCAATGACTGAAACCATTCCCGAGCGGCTAGCGATAGTCCGCATGCGTATATCCCAGGCAGCCAAGAGATCTGGACGTGATCCTGATGATGTTACGTTGGTCGTGGTCACAAAGACCTGGCCTGCCGACGTGGTAATAGACGCATATGAGGCCGGCATCCGGCATTTTGGCGAGAACCGTGCCGAAGAGCTTGCCAGCAAACGCTCAAAGGTTGAGGAAGTTCTTGGTAGAGATAGCGGCATAATCTGGCATCTGATCGGTGCTCTGCAGAGTAGAAAGACGACTTTAGCCGCTGATTACGCAGATCGATTCCACGCACTCGACCGCCTGAAAGTGGCTACGCGACTGTCCAGACGATTAGAGGATACTGAAAAGCAGCTGCCGGTTTTTCTTGAGGTTAATATCTCTGGCGAAATATCGAAGGCTGGTTTCGACTGTTGGCAATGGGAAGATGACGAAGAGCAGCGAAAAAAACTGCAGAAGGTCGCAACAACAATTCAAGAGCTCCCTGGTCTTCAGCCAAGAGGGCTGATGACTATGGCTCCGTGGTTAGCAGATAAGGACAGGTTACGCGATATATTTCGGCGTACGTACCGGCTGTCGACCTGGCTTGATGAGACTTTGCTATCAGGTAGCTGGTCTTCTCTTTCAATGGGCATGTCTGACGACTTCGAAATGGCAGTCGAGGAAGGAGCAACACACGTACGTATCGGTCGGGCAATCCTTGGACCGCGCGGCTGATCAAAGGTAATACCATATGGGTAAATTCTTGGTGACGATAATCGATGTTCTCTACTGGGCATTATTTGCCTTAATCCTAGCCAGGATAGTTCTTTCTTGGGTGAATATCGGATCTTATAAGATTCGTGATTTGGTATTCCGCATCACCGATCCGATTCTCGAGCCGATTCGCCGGATTCTACCCCCTATGGGAGGTCTTGACTTTAGTCCGTTCCT
>JAUVOB010000099.1 GCA_030599405.1 Chloroflexota bacterium
GACCGGACCACGTACAACGCTCGACTGGCAATGGCGGATCTATTCAATGCCAGGCTTCCAGAGGAGATCGTCTTTGGCCAGAATATGACCAGCCTGACTCTAGCTATGAGCCGGGCGATCGGCAGGACCTGGAAAGAGGGTGATGAGATCGTCGTTACTAACCTTGATCACGATGCCAACATTACCCCTTGGACGTTAGTCGCGGCCGAGCGCGGAGTAACGGTAAGATGGCTCGATTTTGTACCCGAAGATTGCACGCTTCGACTGGATGATCTTCCAGATCTGGTTAACGATCGAACAAAGCTGGTTGCGGTCACCTTGGCCTCGAATGCCGTTGGCACAATCGTGGATGTGGCCCGGATCTGCGAAATTGCTCACCAGGTGGCGGCCCTGGTCTACGTAGATGCGGTCCACTATACACCCCATGCCCCCGTAGACGTTCAGGCTCTTGATTGCGATTTCCTTGTCGCCTCAGCCTACAAATTCTTTGGGCCTCATGTGGGAATAATGTATGGGAAATTTGACCTGCTTGAAAGCCTCGAGGCCTACAAGGTGCGGCCTGCCCCAGACAAACCTCCGGGCAAGTGGGAAACTGGGACACAGAGTTTTGAAAGTCTGGCGGCTGTTCAGGCCACAGTGGCCTATCTAGAGGGTATAGGCCGGCAGTTCGGTAGTTTGACGACTGGCTTGCTGGATACGAGAGAGGCTCGGCGTGATCGACTTACTTCTGCGATGCTGGCTGTCAAGCAATACGAGGAGTCCTTAGGATACCATTTTCTGCAGAAGGCGATGACCGTGCCCGGTTTGCGCGTATTTGGTATCACCGATGTAGAGAGATTGGGAGAAAGGGCGCCCACTTTTGCCGTGAGCCTTGAAGGCTATACTCCTCGGGAGGTGGCCAAAAGTCTTGGCAATCAAGGTATCTTCGTCTGGGATGGTCACTACTATGCCATCGCTGTGATGGAGCGGTTAGGACTTCTCGATCAGGGTGGCCTGGTACGGATCGGCTTCGTTCATTACAACACAATAGAGGAAGTAGATCGTTTGATCGATGCGCTGGTTGTCCTGTCGTCCGATTGACAGTAAGGAGTCAGAAGATATAATCGCTCCCATCTTTTCCAATTTATCCGTAGGTCGTTTTGCCCATGCGGCGGCTTACACCGCTATCCTTACTAGTAAGGAGGTGGTGCTTATGGATAGTAACTTATCTAAATGCACCGTAGCACTACCTCCTTGCGATAGTTAGTGCTACGGTGCACCCGTTAAGGCCCTGTTTCTCTTGAAGCAGGGCCTTTCCTTGTCTCTGGCAGACGATGGTTCTTGGCTTGATGGTATCCGTGAGGTTGAGGACGACCGCGGCGCTCGGTCCAAATTTCGCCGTGGAGGGTCGGAGCCTGGGCAGACAGTCCCGAGTCAGATCCAAGAATCAAGATGCAGTAACAATGTCCCAGTCGGTCGGATTCTTACCTGTTATTCAGGTTGCTGGAACCGGAACGGCCCGGTATCCAGATTTGCGCCGGCTATGAGTAGCTGTTGGCCCACAATCAGCGGTTCTTCGACGCCGTTGCCGTTCCAATCGGTAATAGATTCAACTTCTACTTCATACCAAGTAGCGAGATCGTCAAGGCCAATCTCGTTCTCGATGTCTTCCGCCGAAATGATATAAAGAGCGCCGTTAAAAGGAGGGATCAGCAATGGAACGGCGCCATAGGGATCGTTGTCCACTAGTCTATCTGTGTTGGCTCTTAGAAGTGTTGTGGTCGAGACGTCATATTTCTGAGAAAGGCAGAAGATTCCTTCTCCGGCTCCGGGTGGATACTCAATGACCTGTTCGCGGGCGGGTAATGGGTCACAATCTAGCTCGTCAGGAATCGTACTCTCTGGAGGGATGAATAGGATAAAGCCAACGGGAATCGCATTGAGGGAACCTAACTGGGCCAGTTCGCTGATGTTTGCCGAGACGAGATTGTCCAATGAGATCCCGCAAGACAGAGCGATACCCGCCAAAGTATTGCCGGCTACTACCTGATGAACTTCGCAGAGCGGTATCTGTAACTCCTGACCGACAATAATGGAGAGCTCGGCGGGGCTTGCCGCACCATTCGCAAAGGCCAGCGCTTCAATCGTGATGCCGAAATTATCGGCGATTCCGAGCAGAGTATCGCCACTTTCAATAGTGTAGGTTATCGGTGCAGGTGGGGGTGTTGGCGTGGGAGTTGCCGTCGGTTGCGGCGTTCGTGAGGGTACCGGTGATGTCACCGTTGGCTGAACTGCTGTTGGTTCGATGTCCACAGGCGTACTAGAAGCAGTTGGCTGAGGGGTTACAACCAGCTCTACTGGCGTAGATATTGTCACTACCACTGCTGTGGCGGCCTCTGTAATCGAGGGCGTCGCATCCTCGTCAGAGCCGCACCCAGCAGCAATAGCCAGCACCAAGAGCATCCCCCCAAGAAAAACCAAGTTGCGTAGTGGAACAACTCCTTCATTCATATCCAACCCCCGATCATTATTCAACCTAAGACCACGGTAAGTATCCCTGATTTACCATCAACCTATGACTATCCGGCATCTAAATCTGTTTCGTCTGGTTAAGCGAATTTCATTGAGCTTCTTATTCTGGCAACAAGAAGAATGGCGAATCTATCACATTCGAGTTGCGTCTTAGCGGGACATCAGGGTTATCAGGGTACTCAAACTCTTTTACCCTGCCTACATCAATATGGAGCACTGCATGCAAGAGCGTGGTTATCCTTTCGGAATCGATAGTCACTGTAACATCCCGGTTCAAACCAACCGGTAGCCAGGTCAATCCGAGCAGCTCTCCGATTTCGCCCTCCTCATCGCTATAGATAACTATCCATGAGTCTTCGTCTACAACGACAAGGGGGATATTTACATCATCGCTGGTGGATAAGGGCTGATCACGGGTGATTAGGTAGTTACCGGCATCGGTTCTGAAGGTAATTGGATTCGGAACCAATCCCTGATGAATGACCATCGGATCGGCAAGCGGGAACTCAAATTCGCCGACGTCCTCAGTATCCTGATGAAGCATCACGTGTAATAAGGGCGTTACGGCCGATTCGACAACAGGCACGACGATCTGTTCGTTTATACCATTCTGAAGAGGCGCCTGACCAATGATGTTGCCCAATCGACCTTCATCATCAAAATATATCACCAGCCAACCAGGTCCATAGCTGACCGCCTTTTCTATTAGAACGTTGCCGTCTACTATGGGCTGGTGTACTACGAACACATCTGGGGGGAAAGTGGCTTCGAATGCGGCCGCGACCTGTGTACCTTCCAACCGGACCGGTTGATCAATGCTGACATCCTCGAAATGCCCGTCTTCCCCTGCATCCTCATACAATACCGCATGCAGCGAGATCGTGGCCACGCGCCAGTTTATGGGCAATGCGAGATTCTCATTAACCCCAGCCCTAACTGGAACGTAAGCAGCCATCTCGCCCGGCTGGCCACCGTCATCCAGATGGATAGCCAACCATCCCGGCCTGGTCGCGGCGACATAGTCGACGGTGACTATCCCATCTTCCAAGATCTCCTGGTCTGAGACCACAAGCTCCGGAATAGTAGCCCGGTTGTCAATCCTGAAATGATCCTCAACCGGCTCCGCTTTAAATTCCAACGGCTGATCCGGACCCGGATATTCAAAAATACCAACTTCTCCGTCGTCCGAATGCAAAACGATGTACAGCGCGTCTCCTGCGAGTAAGGGATCGATCACTACCTGTACATCTTCGCTCGGGCCATCATTTACCGGTGTATAGCCCAAGACCTCCCCCTTTTTACCGTCCTCGTCGTTATAGACGACGATCCATCCTTCCTGGATTGATACTACCTGGTCAATCGTCAGCTGCCCATCGTCTCCGAGCACCTGCCGGCTCGCGGACACGATCGGGATAGGTAACTCTTGCGTCTCCTCGGTTTCTGGCGTCGACATCTCCTGAGTTGGTTGTGTGACTTCTTCCGGCGATACTTGATCAATGTCCTCTTGGTCGATTGGTCTCATCTCTACCGAAGTAGGCGCCACCGGCGGAGAACTAGTTGAGGTGCTGTCAGACTCCTGCTCCTGAAGACATGCCGTAGCAAGCCCGATAAGCCAAAAGCAATGAAATATGAACCAATGTCTCTTGTGGAGTTTCCTCACTCTTTGAATTGTATGCCATTGAGGTTGATTGAAAAAGTAAAATCATCTCTGTCTAAGGCCGGCGAGCGACCCATCGCGTTTGAAAAGCGTCGCTGATCCAGGCCAACCTCTTGATGTCTCTATTCGGAGCAGACCGACTGAAGCAGCCTTTCGCACTGCCTCCATACACGTCTCCCATGATTATCCGGAATGCCAGGAGCACCCTTTACGCTTGAGCTTGAACTCAGAGGAGATCCGCCGTCAGCAAGCCGATATTGGGGCTCCACGAGAGTTCGCCTGGTTCGGGGATTCTGAAAATGGACCCCTCTGGTTGGCGAATGCAGCAGGGACGAATTACCTGAAACTGCGAGAAAATTATAATCGACGGCTAATCGGCTTTGATAGAGCGGGCGTATAAATCAGTCGATTGGAACTGGCGAATCCATCTTTCGTCGAGTGTGAGCTTTGAGCTGGCCCTCGCTTTGCTCCGGGGACGACACCTACCTCGTATTCATACTCTTTAGATAGTAGGCTATAAAAACAGTATGGCAGAATGGCAGCATAGTTAAGCAAATTAGTGATTTACCTAAGTATGCGTTGTACGGCTTCCTCCCCACACGACATATCTGGACATCCTAGTAGGCCGCTTTTTCTTGCCAAAACAAGCGAAAAATCCTGTGCAAAGTCTGTACGGGTTTCGTCAAAACGTCCCAAGAGCGACATCAGATTTTGCCGACTCCCCCACGAAACCCCCGCTTTGAAAGGCTTACAGAGCATGGTTGGACTATCACCCGATGTGCTGGGCGGCGTCTGGTAGTCAACGGGTCGCACTAGATGAGCCTGGGCGGCGTTTCCATGGTCATGGCGGCGAATAACCACGCGATGAGAGCCATTCTGCGGGGGGGTTCGCTGGAATTGGTGACTTCTGCAAAAGAATTTACAGAGGTTGTTCAACTACGTTCTGTTCCATCTCCCCAGAATCGCCACCAAGGCCGGCGGCAATTTCGGGCAATGGTCGACTCGGCACGGACCGGTAGAGCTTGATAATCGCAATAACCAACCGGGCGACTTCTAGGGCCAAGCGTGCTAGGTCTATAGTACCTCTGACTTGCTGAGCCAGTGTCATCGGTGGATCGATCAATTTATTTGTTTGTGAAAGCCCCTCATCTTTTTTCTGGCTCATTTTCTCCCTCCTTGTCTCTTCTAGGCCACTTCAGCCAGGCTAACACTACCAGCGACACAACCAGCGACACAACCATGAGTAAAGCCCAGCAGGATATGATAACAGTATCAGAATCAAAGAGGGCAGACAACACGCAACCACCGAACATATAGACCAGCCCACCGATGCCGACGCTAGTCGGATTCAGGCGGGCGCTAATCCCCAAAACTTCCACCGTGGCCGAGGTCCCTAAAATCGATTTATATTTCCTGTAACGTTGCTTATAGGAAATAGACGGAATACGTTCGGATCGACCATAAAAGCAAAAAAACCAAAGCAGGGGAAATACGTATGGAAATGCACTATCTTTTTGGGTATGGTGCTATATGTTTGGTTGGTTTTATCCTTTTTGTCACAGTGGTTTGGCTTATCAAATCCTTTGTACCACGAGAGGATGATGACAAACCTGTTTGGATGTCTCTGGAGGATAAAAACACCCCCCTCGGACCAAAACACACCGGGCGTTGGCATAGACAAAACGATGGCTTAATTCCAGGTATTTATTTGGAGTAGGTCCCACTATTGGAATCTCGTTAATTTGATTGGGCTTTATAACTAAAGGTCTCTTCTGCGATCTTGAGTTCGTATACCGAGAACGGTTACATTAATACTCGGATTCTCCCCACTTTATGACCGGCGTACACTCCACAATAACGCAAGAGAGGATGGGCATCCGATCACGTCCGGCCCCTGGAAATTGGCGAGATTGTTGACTAAACGCCGTTAACAACAGCTACCCCGGTTATTCTTCCTTCTTGTCCTCTTCGACGGCCGGTTCAACTTTCGC
>JAUVOB010000160.1 GCA_030599405.1 Chloroflexota bacterium
GCCTGCCCGCCCGCTGAGACGACCGGCATAATATCCGATCGCAAGGAATTGCCAACCATCAGAAAACCGGCCGGATCTATGCCATACTTGGCCAGTAAAGAAGTATAAGTGCCAGTCCTCTTCTCGCTCACGATTTCGATCTGATTGAAATAGGAGGCGAGTCCAGATCGTTTGATCTTTCGCTCCTGTTCGAACTGGTCCCCCTTGGTAATGAGCATGAGCGGATAAGTTGCCGCAAGAGTGGCGACGACTTCCTCAGCTCCATCCATTAACAGTACTTCTCGATCAAGCATCTCCCGGCCGTATGCGGTGATCTCGAGGATATGGCGACCCTCAATCCGGCCGTTAGTTAACCGGACGGCCGTCTCGATCATCGAGATGGTGTAGCTTTTAACACCGTAGCCAAAGTGCCGAAGATTTTCTTTCTCTGTCTTGTATATCTCGCCGTCGATACTCGTCAGGTCGTAATGGGTCATGAGAAGTTTCTCAAATTTCGCTGCGGCATCACGATAGGCGGTCTCGAAGTGCCACAGGGTATCGTCAGCGTCAAAGGCGATGATCTCTATCATGATTCTCCATACGGTTTCGGTGTATCTGAAAAGATTACGGTGTATGAGGTTAAAGGTCAAATGAGGGTTGGGGCCTGGAATCGGACCCGGGGGTTCGATCCAGATTGAGAGGAGTAGTCGACTTCGAACCGCTGATGAAAAAGAGCTACATCAGTAGCGCCCGGGGACGGACCAGTGAAGTTATCTCTTCTCAGGTGCCCTTCGTCCATTGAGCGTATGACATCCATCACTATGAGCCAGTGATAGCAAAATCTATAATGAAAACTGAGAGGACGATTCGATACTTTCCACGACATCACTTTGGTCATTATCCTTTCAACTACTAGCTCACACTCGGAGGATTAGCCATGGCCTACGATCTCCCTAAGGAAGCGATTCTGAAAGAGCTCGACCAGCGCGTCGATGAGAAATTGGCGCTTTCGGGCCATTGCGCCCAAACTAGCTTTGCGGTTCTGGATGAGCAATTCAATCTGGATGGCGGCGCCACTCTCAAGGCCCTTACACCCTTGCCGGGAATTGCACTGAGAGGAGAGACATGCGGAGCCGTCGTCGGTTGTTTGATGGCCCTAGGACTGGTTTATGGACGTGACGATCTGGAGGATACGTCCGGTTTTTTCAGTTCTCTTCCGCCAGCCCGAGAGTTCTGCCGCCGTTTCGAACAACAAGTTGGCGGCACCAATTGTCACGATATCCTGGAATCTGATCTTGGACATTCATTCGATTTATCCAAACAAACTGATTTTCAGAAATATCTGGAATGTGGGGGACTTGAATCTTGCACCGAAGTGGTCCGGAAAGGTGTTAGGATCGCGGCCGAGATTATTATTGAGCATGAGAAGTCAGACCAGGATCAGGGCGTCATGTTGACTGTGTGATATCTAGATCCTTCTGGCGACTACCAGGGTTAAGTCGTCGGCCTGGGGGGTGGTACCTGTAAAAGATTCAACAGCGCCAACGATGATGTTGACCATCTCCCTGGCGCTACTACACTGGGCACTGACGACAGTCTGCACCAGCCGCTCCATCTCAAAGAATTCGAAGTCATCCCGGCGAGCTTCAGTCACGCCATCGGTGTAGAAGATCACAAAATCGCCCCGGTTGATGTCAACCGTATTTTCCTCAATGATCACGCCATCAAAAACACCCAGAACGATACCCTTCCCTTCAATTACAGAAACCTCCTTCCGATCAGCTTCAACCCAAAGTGGTCGATCGTGCCCGGCGCAAGCGTAGGTCATCCGGCCGTCTTTTAAGTTAATCGAGGCCAGAAATGCACTCATCAGAAGTGGGGATTGGGTATCCATCAATATCATACGATTGGTTCGCTGGAGCGTGTCGGCAGGGCTGCGGCCGTTCATTACCTCTGCTCGTATCGCTGTCCGCCCATAGGCCATAAATAAGGCGGCAGGCACCCCCTTTCCTGTAACGTCGGCAATGACCACGGTCATCTGATCAGGAGCGTCAGGGGTCTTTATAAAGTCATATAGATCACCGCCCACCTCTCTCGCTGCCCGGTAGAAACTGGCGAATTCCCAGCCTGGCACAACCGGAACTTCACTTGGAAGCAGGCTGAGCTGAATTTCGCGGCCGATCTTCAGCTCTTCCTCCATCCTCTGGCGCTGTACTTCTTCCTCGAGTAGTCGTCGAAGCCGTACCGACATGGTTCCCATTACCTGCAATGCGAAGTCGGGTGACTGCTTAACCAGCCTGGTAAAACGCTGGTAATCTACCGGGACCAACCTACTTTCTGTGCTTGTCTTAACTGTCGCGCTCCGTGGTCGATTATCAACAAGAGCCATTTCACCAAAAATGCTTCCCGGTTCAAGGGTATCAATGATTCGTCCCTGAACAGAAACCTCGACCTCACCACTGAGGACCAGATACATACTCTCCCCCGGCTGGCCCTCTTCGAAAATTATCTCCCCACCCGCATAGGTTCGTACGTCCTCAACGCCGGTGATGCGACTAATATCTTCTATCATAACCGTCTCTCGCCAGCCTCAGCTGATCTATGACTCAGTCTCGGTTGTCGACATCTTAACGGCACCCCGTTTCACCAGAGCCAATTCGTTGACTCCATCGGAATCCACATGGTAATTCATCTCATCAACGAAGTTTCGTATCATGTGGATACCCATGCCGCCTGGCTTTCGCAACTCGAGGGGCAAGCTTATGTCTGGCGGTGGGTATGAATTCGGATTAAATGAAGGCGAACGGTCTCGGAGATAAACGATAAGATCCACTCCATCCCGACATACAGTTATATCAACACATCCCGGTTTTCTGTCATAGCCATGGATAATGATGTTTGTAACAGCTTCGTTTGCAGCCAGTACGATCTCAGAGACTGCGTCAGTTGTGCAACCCATCTTCAGAGACGTCTTTTTCAAATAGCGCCGGATTTCGGCCAGATCACTTAGCCTCGCTTCGGCGTATTGGACAGATTCAGTGGTCATTAGATTGTATCGCTATATCCAGTACGTCGCACCTGACCGGCAGTCAAATCGAGTATAACCCACCTCGAGGAGATCAACGGAACGAGGCGATAGCTTCATAGTACTTATCGTAGATCTCTAGGAACATGTCATATCCAGAGACGTGCAAGGATTTCTTGGCCTCTTTTGAAGGTTTATACAGTTTCAGATATGGTGATGTGTACGTCCCGCGGGCGATACCTTTAGTAATGGATTCGTCACTCTCTTCGGGACCATCTCCTCGAAGCAGCGTAAAAGTGTTATGCAGAGCTCTCAACCCGGCACTACTAATATATGCTACCGACGAGAGGTCAAGCAAAGCGTGCTGCATACCAGCATCGTATTGGGAGGTAACTTTCGTGTTCAGTGGCTCATCATCCGATAGATCTCCCGACAAATGAAATACCGTGACAGGCACATGCCCCAGCTCATTGGATATTGTGATCTCCATAAACGCCTCCTTAATGCCGACCGGGCAGCGGTCAGTAAATTGAATTGGGTCAATTCTGATGTTATCTAGTGACACCTGGTCACAAATAGAGAAACTGTGCAAGGACAGCGGTGATAAAACCGACGTCTAGGTTTCCGCTACGAAAATGATTTAGAGTAAATAGTACATTCAATGCCGGGCCCGGTCAACGTTTTTCTGGTTTGAAATTGCGGCTAAACTCCATCAATTGTCTGCAAGATCATAATCTTGATCCCATTGACTGGAATGCGTCACCATACTTTTCTAAAGGATCGCTCTCCCATGTGTTATAGTATTCTAGTTCGGGAACTGGGGCATTATCAAAGTTCGCTGCGATTTATTTCACAACTGTTACCGATTTCTCCTCGTATACTATCTTACTAGGTTAACAGCGCGGCTTATTTCTCTCGATATATCCGATCATTTAGAAAGGACATTCGTATCTGCATGACGGTAATAATCTTTAGGAGGGCAGTCATGAAAAGTAAACTGTTTGTGTTGTGTATCGGATTCTTCGTCGTAATAGCGACCGCTAGTTGCGACCTCGTCAAGGATATGGTTGTTCTTGAAGGGTCAGGTAATGTCGAAACCATAACTGAGGATTTCATTGGGTTTAACCGGGTAGAGGCCAGTCATTCCTTCGATATCGATATCGTGCAAGGCGACAAATACAGTGTGGTGATCAGAGTGGATGATAACTTCATCGATTACTTAGATATCACCAAACGCGGCAATACGTTAGATATCGATCTTAAAGACGAGTTCAGTTACAGATATCTGGACGGGGTTCTCGAAGCCTCAATAACGATGCCAGAGTTAATTCTAGTCCGTCTGAGTGGAGCCAGTGAGGCGATGATTGATGGATTCGATTCGAGCGATCGTTTCGAAGCCGATCTTTCCGGAGCTAGTTCACTGACCGGTGATTTGGGTGCTGGGGACATCATCCTGAGCTTGTCAGGAGCCAGTGAATTATCGGGTAAGTACACCGTCGACAACGTTGATCTATCAGCATCAGGTGGGAACCGGGTTCGGCTCAGTGGTTCTGGAAAGGACGTCAGTATCGATGCCTCAGGCAACAGTAAGGTCAATCTTGAGGAATTTATCTCTGAGGATGCTACGGTAGAAGTAAGTGGGGCGAGTGAAGTTGTTTTGAACGCTAGAGGGACAGTTGACGTCTCCATAAGCGGTGCTTCAGGAGTCTACCAAACCGGTGAGGGCGAATTCGGCGATGTAAGTTCATCCGGAGCTTCTAAAGTCGAACACAGGTAGCAGCGTTTGATGATTCACCTCTGAGGTTTTCTTCATTGCCTCAATATAGGCAAGAAAATGATCAGTTGCCGGCACCGTTATTATCCGGTACTGGTTTTTTTACCGTACAGCATCTAGCTAGCCTGGAGAACGCACCATTCCAGATCGACTTCAGTTACAGGGAGTCCATCGATTTGTGCTCCTCCAACAACCTCGCCGACCGGTGTTGGTTTTGCCTTACCTCGACATCTGTTCAAAATATCAACGCGGAAACCAGC
>JAUVOB010000017.1 GCA_030599405.1 Chloroflexota bacterium
CCGTTCTTGGGTCGTAGCGACGAAGTTTTCTGCGCGATCCTCAATCCATTTCATCGGTCTATTCAACCTGATCGCGGCCCAGGGTACGAGTACTTCCTCTGGATAGAACCTCATAATCTTCGGGCCAAATCCCCCACCAATGAAAGGTGCGATCACCCTTACTTGTTTTTCTGATAGGTCAAGCATACGGGCCAGGCCATTCCGGATCGGGATAGGCGCCTGCGTCGTATCCCAAACCGTAAGGCGTTGCCCGCGTCCATCCCATTGGGCCACTATGCCCCGGTTTTCCATTGCTGCAGCGGTGCCGTGGTCGTAGAGGAAGCGCCGGGCGATGCGTAGATCGGCACTTTCACGTATGGATTCATAGCTGCCTTTCTCTTGAACAACATGAGCAGAAACGTTGGAGCCGACGTCGTTGTGCACAAGAGTACTGTCATCCTTCAGCGCCGCCTCGAGATCGACGACTGCCGGTAGTGCCTCGTAGTCAACCCAAACCAATTCGGCCGCATCCTCCGCAATATAACGAGTTTCGGCGATTATCATCACCACCGGTTCGCCAACGTTAAGGACTTTATCTTTTGCCAGGGGAACCTGGGTCCGATCGTTGAATACGATGTCTTTTATTGGCGGTGGGGAAACCAAGAGCGGGCCTGGTTTCCAATAATCCCCGAGATCCTCGGCCGTGTAGATCGCCAATACACCTTCTACTTCACCGGCTGCTGACGTGTCGATGCTATTGATTCTGGCATGCGCATACGGACTTCGCACAAACGCCGCGTGAACCATATCCGGAAAATTAACGTCGTCGACAAAAAGGGCTCGTCCGGTGAGCAGTCTAGGGTCTTCGTTTCGCTTTATTCGTTTACCGAAATACTGGGTGGCCATCCGCTGCTGCTCCAATTCTTCGTACCTAATCCTCCAGGAACGCGACCGCGCGACAGAACGCGGCTTCCCCACCTTTGAAAAGCCACGGAAAACAACCTAAGGTCAGTCGCCTGTTCTGCAACTCTGGCGCGCCAATCTGACCTCCTAAGTTTTCAACGTGAACGCAATCATGTGGGAACAAGGCATTGTGGGTAAGTTGGTATGCGCGATCAGGAAAGAGGACGTCGATGTTCTCGGCTCCATATTTCTCTTCGCACTGGCCGCGAACCTTTTTCCATTGTTCTAGTCCGCCCTTCCCCAGGAAGCGACCGATTGGTAAGTTCATGGGATGATCGGTTGACACCATGTCAACGCCCCAAAGGTGGATCTTCTTTTCGAGCAGCCAATCCACGATTTCAAAATGTGGGCCGGGGTGTCGAAGAATATACTTCTCTTCATCTGGCTTTGAACCGAATTGTGCGTGATTATGCCATCCTGTGTGGATAAAAAGGATATCACCCTCACGGACCTCAACCCTATCCTCGATCATCTCAGGAGTAAATATATCGAGTTCATCAAGCGAATCACTCAGATCGACGATAACACCCTCACCATACAGCCACTCTAAGGGAAGCTGATCAATCGTCTTCCCACCGGTGACGAAGTGTCGCGGTGCATCAAGATGGCAACCCATGTGATTGGATGTCTGAATGTATTGAGCGTTTACACCATGCTCGGATTTTCGCTTGAAATACTTTACCTCAAAGGGCGGGTAAAAAGGCCAGAAAGGCGCATCTTGGTTTAGGGGTTGTGACAAATCGTAGATCTTCATTCCTATCCTCCGTAAACGATATTGATCGTGCTAGATGTCGATGTAGACATGGCACGTTCGGGTCCAGACTATTTAATCAGGTGATGCCGTAGAAATCGGCATAAGCAAACAGAGCTTCTTCAAATATTGACATGGGCGGCCGAACAAGCCCAGCGCCAACCTGTCCAACGCCAGCATCCTTGTGCGCGATTCCAGTATTGATCCGGGGAGTGATGCCAAATTCAACTACTTTTCTTATGTCAACTCCAGTCGGCGATCCGCGGAAATCTAGAGATGGGATAGTGAAGTGACCGTGTTCCATGGTCGTAATCTCATACATCTCCAATGTCGCGTTTAGCGCATCTTGAGGCGTTCCGCTCACAAAGGTTACGATCGCCGGTGCCGCAGCCATGGCAAATGCCCCGATGCCGGCCGTCTCGGTAATTGTGCTGTCGCCGATGTCGGCGTTTGCGTCGGCGCTCGAATATCCCGGAAAATAGAGCCCAACAGGCACCCCGGCCGGGGCTGTAAACCAAGCATCATTCAGGCCGCTGATCCGGATCCCAAAATCCGTACCATTTCTCGCCATCGCCGTAACTACAGTACTTCGTTCGATACCATGGGCGGCATCGGCCATTGCCTTACAGGCGGCCATCACTGGGTTGAGCACGCTCAACGCATTATCACCCAGGAATTGTAGGACCCGGGATCTTAGCTCGTCACTTGCAGTGCTTCCAGTGACAAGAGGAGCCAACTGCTTTAGAAAAAGCAACGATCCAGCCTTGTTCCGGTTATGGCCTTCGTCTCCCATGTGCAGGGCTTCGGCGAGCAGCGCCCGGATATCAATGCCGTCCGATTTTCCCAGAGAATCAGCGAGGAGCGGCCCCATTTCGTCATTCATCCATCTCAGCTTCGAGATAACATCTTCGCTATAAGCTCCATATCTCAGAACTTTCCCATAGCCCTCGTTTAGATTCGAATAGGCGTAGTTGCCATGAGTCGTGTTCTTGATGATATATACTTTCATCGAGGCCGATGTAACGCCCGCCATCGGACCCACGGTGTCGTGATGATGACAGGGGGCAAAATCGACTTCCCCGGCCTCGATCATACCTATGGCCTCTGATTCGCTCTTCACGAGACCTTCGAGGATAAGCGCACCGATTACAGCGCCTCGGAGCGGTCCAGACATCCTCTCCCATTCGATCGGAGGTCCAGCGTGTAGGAGCAGGTTCTCCCGCATGCCTGGTATCACCTCTCGCGCAGTACTGACGCCTGTCAGGATCGGACGGGCGGCAATCATCCTTTCTACGGCCGATTTGTTGGCTGTTTCAATGTCCGTCATGTTGCTCATCTATCACAGTCCTCTTCCCATTCATAAAAACAATGCCCGTAGGCCCATCGCTGCTTCTAGCTAATTCCTGGCGGCCATATTCGCTTCACTTCAACCTTGACAGAAGATTCGCGAGCCTCTCGTCTCCACCTGCGGGTGGGCGCCAATCTACACCAATAACTTCTGCGCCTTGAGACCGAAGGCTTTCGGAGAAAATTTCTAATCCAATATTGATTGCTGACACCGGCATTGTCAATAACTCGGGATTTTGTTCGGTCCATTCCTTAGATTGAACCGGCAAAACAGCATCAATCGTATGAATAATTGCCTCGCCAATGTCCTGAAAAACTTTCGCTCCCGCTGCGTTCATCTGCTCGATCTGGTAGTTAAGATCCTGAGGATCTTCGTCCGTACCAATCACAATGCAGACAATCTCCAGCAGCTGGTTGCTCTGTTGGGCTTTCTGTAGTAATTCAGCGGTGACCGGAGCTAATTCCGATGCCGGATCCGGGTGCGCTCCTTCGCCCAGCACAAGATCGATAAGGATAACACTTACTTCGTCATCGGCAGACTCCTGTCTCAGGCGTCGAATCCGGTAGTCATTGTCCATCATCGGATGGAGCCGACCCTGGGTAAACGTATCGTCTCCAAGATCCAGTATGGTGTGCTCCTGACTTTTCCAGATATCCGGAAGATGTTTAACGCCATCGATATGAAGGTTTGAGAAAAATGGACCCAACACACTTTGAAGGCCGATCGTCACCTCGTAGGCAATTGTCCCACCAGCCAGTATTCCTCGGGCAAATTTCGGTCTTTGAGTCGATTCTTCTGGATTTATCCGTTGACGTATCCCTGATTCATTGTCTTCTTGAATTAATCGAACTGCCACGTTGGCAGCGTCCGTCAGGCTGGAGGTGAAATGTAGGCTACCAATCCGTCGCGCGGGAGCAGGATGACCAATAAGATCGACCACAACAGGCTTACCACACCCCCAGGCGGCCGAAAGGAGTCTCGAGGCAACTTCTGGGGCGGGCGGTTTGGATACCACTACAATAACCTCTGTTTCAACATCCCGAGTTAACAGGTTCAGACCTTCCAAAGCGGTTATGGCGCCAACTTCTTCGTCAAGGTCCCTACCCCCTGTACCTATGGCGTGCGAGATTCCTGCACCTAGACGATGGATTTCTGAGGTAATGACTTGCAAACCTGTGCCGGAAGCGCCAATTAAACCAATTGCGCCCCGCCTGACGTGATTAGCAAATCCAAAACCTACACCATTTATTATCGCCGTTCCACAATCTGGCCCCATTACCAATAGACCTCTTTCCCAAGCAGTTTTTTTCAGCTCGACCTCATCCTCAAGGGATACATTATCACTATAGAGAAAGACATTCTTGTTTATGTCAAGTGCATCACGGGCAACTTTCGCCGCGTATCGCCCAGGAACCGATACTAGAACCCAAGAGGAATGCGGCAATTGCCCGGCCGCAGCCTGCATGCTTTTTGGCAGATAACCTTCTGATTGGATCTGGCGCTTTCTTGACATTAGCTGGTCTACCTGTGCCAGAGCTTTCTCCGCACTTTGCTCATCGTCCGCCTTAATAACGATGAGCAAGTCATCTGATCTCGCACCTTCGTCAAACGAAAAGCCGCTCGAAATCAGCAGATCACAATTGGCAGGGGTGGCCATAACCACGCCAGCGTCGATGACACCTTGTAGCTGCGCCAGTTCACGCTGAAGCTGCATTAAGACGACTGAATCGAAATAAGCCCCAGGACGGATCTCATTAATTGTTGCGCTCATATCCTCCCACTGAATGGAAATCTATTCCCTAACAAGACAGTTAACGCCAAATCGGCCAGTATTGCGACCGTAATTATTGAGACAGAATACACTCCAAGTTAACCGCCCATTCCAACAGAATTTCATCACCATACCAGCGCCCGATCACCTGCAGGCCAAACGGCAATCCATCTGGGTTGAAACCGGTCGGAAGATTCACAACAGGCAGGCCACCGTGTGTCCAAGGAAGATTCATTATCGGATCACCGGTGGCGTGGAGTCCACGATCGGCCGGTCCAGCGGCAGCGGGAGCAATCCATAAATCCACGCCTGATCGATCCATTCGGGCAATCAATTCACGCCTCAAGCGCTGTCGTCCGGTAAGCGCCTCTGCTAGTTCGCCGACCGTGATATCGAAGCCCTCCTCGATTAACTCTTTCGTGCGCTCGTCGTAGAGGTGCCCGAATTCTGCATACCAATCTGCGTGGACCTGGGCGGCCTCTGCAGCCAGGATTCTTCGATGCCTTTCCGCGATTTCCTCGAAATCAGCGAGAACCTCAACGGATCTGATGATGTATCCCTCGTTTTCCAGGTGCCGGCAGGTTTCCCGAAAGTGTCTCAATCCTTCGTCAGAGGTATTGCCCAAATATGGACCTTCGGGAATTCCGAGTACGGGCAACCTGTCGGTAACCGCTATCTGCCAATCCGGACACAGGACACTTGCTACTAAGTCAACACCCGATACATCGGCTGTAAATAGGCCGAAGTGATCCAGTGAAGGTGATAGAGGCACGATGCCAGATCTTGAGACCCGGTCATAGCTTGGTTTGAAGCCGACAATGCCGCAAAAAGCCGCAGGACGGATTATCGATCCAATAGTCTGAGTGCCGGTAGCGACAGGACAAAGCCCAGTTGCTACGGCCGCTGCGGACCCGCTGCTCGAACCACCGGGAGTGTGCTCCTCGCTATGGGGATTACGCGTCGGTCCTGGTGCAAAATAGGCAAATTCAGTCGTCACTGTCTTGCCCATAATCAGAGCTCCCGCATCCTTAAGTATTCGAACCGATCTAGCTTCGCGTCCTTTTAGGACATCTACAGGCAGATTGCTACCCGCTTTTGTATCAAATTGATCGACATGAAAGATATCCTTGATCCCGATCGGAACGCAGAACAACGGGGGCCTCGACAGTGGATCCGGATAGTTGCTGACTAATTTCTTAGCCTCGGAACACAAACGGTCGAAGCGATTTTCTTCAGGTAAAAAAGCCAAAATGGCCGGCTCGCGCGCCTGAAAATTTGCTTCCAGGTTCCCAAAGTAAGTCTCCGGTGAAAGCACACCAGACCTGAGCTCGCGTACAAGCTGAATCAAGGTCATTGAGATTGTGTCGCGACTCATGACTCCTCACTCCCATCCTTGGCTATCATATTGCCGGCCGCCAACATTACAGCATCGACGATGTGCTGGTAGCCGGTACACCGACACAGATTACCCGAAATCGCCTCTCGAACCTCTTGCTCGCTAGGCGATGGATTTTCTTCGAGAAAAGGTAGCAGGGACATTAAGAATCCGGGCGTGCAGAAGCCGCACTGTAGTCCATGCGCCTCCCAGAATGCTTCCTGCAAGGGATGCATCCTACCTGCTTCCGTTCCGTTATGATCCGACAGACCTTCAACGGTCGTCAGATTTCGCCCGTCAGCCTGCACGGCAAAAAGAAGACATGAGCGGACAGGTTCACCCTCCAGGAGAATAGTACAAGATCCACAGACTCCTTGTTCACAGCCGACATGGGTGCCGGTGAGAGAGAGATGGTGCCGCAGAAAGTCGCTGAGAAGCAAACGCGGCTCTACGTGGCGTTGATACTTTTGCCCATTAACGGTGACGATGATTTGATGGTCTTCGCTCATTGGTCGTCTTAGCCTGATTACTTGTATAAGATTCGCCCAGTACTTTTCCGGCTGTGTGTCCTTATCTTGTTTGCATTTCCAGTGAATAATGGAGTGGCGCAATTGACCGCAACAAGGGTCCAATCGACCGACTTCTTGGCTTAGATTAAGTTTCTACCGAAGCAAGTGCCCTGCTGTGGGCTACTTCCAATGCGCGTTTGGTCAGGGAATAGGCTAAGTGCCGCAAATATGGGACCGAGGCGTGGATGTTGGCTGTAGGGGCTATTACGTCACTAGCTGCCACTCTTGCAACGGCCTCAAACAATATACCCGATGGTTTCTCGCCTTCTAATAACCCTGTAGCCAGCGAAGCAACTGTTGGTACCTCTCCGGAATTCAAGTATACAAGCCGGGCACTTCTGCATACACCTTGGCTATCAACAGTCAGAAGGGCAGCAACACCCATTAAGGCATAATCTCCCTTACGCCTGGAAAATTCTAAGAATGACCAACCATCTCCCTTTGATATCGACGGAAATTCTACTTCGACAATGATTTCGTCTGGCGCCAGGTCAGTCGTGAATATACCTTTAAAGAATGCCTCTGCCGGCACCCAACGTTCCCTCATTCTGTTCCGTAATCGCAAACGGCCTTGAAGAGCAACGAGAATAGCCGGAAGTTCCGCTGCCGGATCAGCATGCGCCAGACTGCCACCGATGGTTCCCCTATTACGGATCTGAGAATGAGCGATGAAGGGTAGTGTTTCACTCATCAGCGGCAGCATGTCGCGTATCAGCTGATTGCGCTCCAGCGTCCTTTGTCGCGTCATGGCGCCAATTTGAACGGTGTTGTTATTCGCTACTCGAACGTAATCGAGTTTATCGAGCCGGTTGAGATCTATCAGCATCGCAGGCTGAGTCAGCCTGAAGTTCATGGCTGGGATTAAGCTCTGTCCCCCAGCCAACAACTTGGCATCGTAAGCATTCTCTGCGAGCAAATCCAACGCAGCAGTTATTGTGGAGGGAGATGTGTACTTGAAGGGCGCTGGCTTCATAGAATGATTCCTCTCAGCCGGATGATTATGGAAGAGGTGTATACGAATAAGATATAATAGCGGACAGCGCA
The DNA here is from genome assembly GCA_030599405.1 of Chloroflexota bacterium. GTDB lineage: Bacteria > Chloroflexota > Anaerolineae > Promineifilales > Promineifilaceae > UBA11865. Next base: position 7,801 of record JAUVOB010000017.1, read on the forward strand.
TCAAGATTATCTAGATTTAGGGATTTATTGTCAACCGGGGAGAAAAACGTGAGACCGGTAAGCATTGTCGGATTACATCAAATAACTGTCCGCAAAGAGAATAACTCTGGGTTAAGAGAAATGGCCGAGGAAGTCGCTCTCGGAGCGATGTCGAATGCTGGTGTCGACCATATTGATTCTCTCTATGTCAGCAACATGTTGAGTGATGAACTTCAGGGCCAGAAGCATTTGGGAGCTCTGTTCGCAGACCAAGCCGGAGTTGCCGGTGTCGAGGCCCTACAAATTCGCGCCGCAACAGCTTCTGGCGCGGCAGCTCTACGGGTTGGATACCTCGCCATAGCCAGCGGTGAAGTGGATTCTGCCCTCATCATAGGTGTTGAGAAAATGAGCGCTGGCGTCGCGACCCCAATGATCGCCAAAGCATTGGATGGCCGTAAAGAAGTGCCTGATGGCGCTACCTTGATTAGTCAAAATGCGCGGCTAATGAAACTCTATTGCAGGACGTACAAACCTCCCTTGGATGCCATAGCTCATTTCCCGGTATTAGCACACAAGAACGCTGCCCATAATCCTCTTGCTTTATTTCGCGATGTTCAATTCTCTACTGAGGATGTCCTCTCATCTCGAGTGATCTCGCCGCCAATACGCCTCTTTGATTGTTCGCCGATTTGTGATGGGGCGGCCGCTGTCCTCCTGGCGCCAAGCGACCGGGCGCAAGATTACAAAGGATCCCCGGTACGGATATTAGCTTCGAGTGTCGCGACCGATCGATTCCGATTCGACGATCGTCCTGATCCGCTCATGATCCGAGGCGCCAGATTGTCGGCCGAAAAGGCATTCAATCAGTGTGGCTTAAGCAGGGATGATATCTCGTTCTTCGAGGTGCACGACGCCTTTTCCATAATGGCCTGTCTCTCGTTGGAAGCAGCCGGGTTTTCTCAGCAAGGGGAAGCGTGGCGGATGGCCATGGAGGGTGATTTGAACATCGGCGGACATTTACCGATCACAACATTGGGGGGATTGAAAGCACGTGGTCATCCGATTGGCGCCTCAGCCCTTTATCAAACTTGTGAAATTATCCAACAACTTAGAGGTGAAGCTGGCCCCAACCAAGTGAAAAATGCCGAGTTCGGGCTTATGCAGAGTGTCGGCGGGGTGGCAACGACTGTTATCACCCACATACTAGGTGTAGGTTAAATCGTCTGCTTCATTCGGCCCGATTAGGTGTTTCTACGGCGCTGTCCTTCCGCTTCATGAACCCAACAATAAGTAATGTGATGAGGACGATGATTCCGAGAGCGGTCATGGCAACACCAACTGCCAGGCTCCCCGGCTCGTATCGATATTCTACGATATGTTGGCCCGGGGGAACCATCACGCCTCGAAAGTAGCCATTGGTTTGATAGATCCTGGATTGCTCCCCATCGACCGTAGCTCGCCAACCTGGATAATAAGCATCCGTTAGGACGAGAAGACCGCCACCCTCGCTAGTAACCGATAGCCGCACCAATTCCTGTTCGTAGTCGAGAACCTCGACGACTCCTCGTCCTTCGCTCTGAGCTGAGCCATCAGCTAAACCGATCACCACCGCTGATTTCTCCGGATCAAAGAGTGGATCAGCCATGAATTCAATGCTAGATTCGATATCCTGTTTTCTAACCCATTGATCCACTAGAAAAGCTCTGGGAATTACATCAAGATTCTCGTATATCTTTACATCTCCCGAATGAATCAGTCTGTATTCTCCCAATGTAATTGGCATGAAGACGCCCACTTGATTGTCAACAAGGGTGGAGGCTTCGACCAACCACTGACTATTACATTGTGACCGTTCATCTAGCGCGGATTCGCAGGCTAAAAGCGTGAGAGACGCTGCGACCGATGGACTTGACCATTCAACGCGATAAAGATCCTCACCTATGCGCTTAGGGTAGAGTCGCTCCGGTTCGCCGTTGACGAAGGTGACATCAACAACGCCAGTTCCGGCGTCTGAAATCAACCACAGTTCGGTAGCCACGAAATCGGGCAAGAAACCTACGTCTATCGTTGGATTGTCGGAATTTAAAACGACTGGATGTTGTCGATCGAAGAAAACGCCCTCGCGCCATTCATCCCCCACCTTGTCGGTAATAAGGTACGTCGCGTTGAAAAGATCCATCCATTTCGCTTCTGGCACTGATTCAAGATACTCTCGGAGCCTTCCATCGACTGCAACTTTATCCTCAGGCAGAATCAGATCCATAAGTTCGACGTAATTAGCAAGCGGCAGCACTCCCCCGTCAAATCCGTCAACCGATTGCAATCCGTATAGCATGGACAGGTCAGGCGCTAGAATTTCCTTTTGCTTGATCGCTATTGTGTAGTCATAGCGGGCAGATTCCGGAAGCAAGACACCATAAACGGAATCGATCTCGCCCTGATCGCCAGGGTCAAAGAAGATATCTGAGAGGCTTAAGATCCTTCCGGCAGGTCGATCGCAACCGGGATTTCTAGGCGAGCACTCGGTGATAGCCTGTAGACGCGTACTTGGCGGGCGGAGGTCGCTATATGCCTCAGGTGTAGTGAGATTGTTATATGGAAGTGACCTGGACAGGCTGAAGAGCACAACAAGCACGATAACAATAATTACCGCGCGAGATAGCCGGTTATTCCTTCTCAAGAGAAAGACGAAGAAGAGAACCGCCAGCAACAATTCGGTTCCCCATCCCATCCAAGTCAGGAGACTAGGATACTC
>JAUVOB010000287.1 GCA_030599405.1 Chloroflexota bacterium
CTCGGGGGGCACAGGAGCATCGAGCTCTATACGACGCTCTTCGAACAGTGGACCTGTTCCACTTGTTGCAGGGTAAGGCCCGGGATTTAGATTTTTCCATCCTGGAAGAGATCGTTCGCGCTGGCAGGTATGTAGGCTGGCACGAAGCACGGTTTTTCGAGGAAGTGTTGCGAGTCATGGGCCGCCAAGCCTTCGGCAGAGGACGTCGCCCCCCACGGCTTTTTCAGGCGCCGAAATTGTCCGGTCGCCAACTAGATACGGTCGATAAGCCTGACTCGATCGATCAGGAGATGGTAGCTAACCTGCTGCGTCCAGGCGGCGCCTTCAGTCGCTCATTTGATGGTTACGAGTACCGGCCGCAGCAGATCGAGATGCTCGATGCAGTGACGGTTGCTTTCAACAATGGTCAGCATCTTCTTATTGAAGCTGGAACTGGTACGGGAAAGAGCTTAGGCTACTTGATACCGGCCGTATTCTGGGCGAATAAAAACGAGCGCCGGGTCGTTGTTTCGACTAACACTATAAACCTGCAAGACCAGCTGTTGGACAAGGATCTGCCTGAGCTACAGCATATTTTGCCCTTTGAGATCCGCGCTGCTGTTCTGAAGGGAAAGCGCAATTACCTCTGCACTCGTCTATTTCAGCAACTCAGACATAGTGGCCCTGGTAATCTAGATGAAATGGTCCTGTATGCCCGCATTCTTGTCTGGTTGCCAAGCTCCAAGTCGGGCGACGTGGCCGAGATCAGCCTTCGAACTCCTGGAGAACGGTTGTCTTGGGCAAAGCTAAACGCCGAAAACGATGCCTGCACGGCAGATAAGTGCGCTGTCGAGGGCTGTCCATTGCAGGCCGCTCGACGCCGTGCCGAGCAAGCCCATATTTTAGTCGTTAACCATGCGCTTCTATTGGCCGATGTCGCTTCTGAGAATCGCGTCCTGCCAGAGTACGTCGACCTGATTGTTGACGAAGCTCATCACCTGGAAGATGCTGTAACCAGCGGTCTGAGCTTTCAGGCTGACAAGCGTTTTTTAGAGGGCATTCTAGACGAGGTAAACAATTCGAGGAGTGGATTGCTTGCCGATTTGCAGCGGCGAATGGCCAACGCCTTACCTGAGGAGCTTGTTACGGTTGTAGACGGTAGCGTTGGGCGTTTACGTACAACAAGCCATAGGGCGTCGATTCGACTGGAGGAATTTTTCAATCTGATCACTTACTTCGTCGATGCGAATGAAAGTGGATCTGGAAGGTATGCCCAGCAGCTGCGTCTCACCCCTACTGTCCGGAATCAACCTGAGTTTGAGGAGATAGCTGACGGCTGGGATAATCTGGGGAAACTACTGCTAATCACTAGCGACGGCGTGACCAAAGTGGCAGGTGGATTAGCCGATTCGGCCGAAGCCTATGATATCGAAGATAGCGATGATCTTTGGCTTTCCTTGACCAGCCTTGCCCGGCGTTTGGTTGAAACATCGAACCAATTGGACGCTCTGATTGCCGATCCGTCGGATAATATGATCTACTGGATTGAGCGATTCAGAAAACGCATTTCGTTGCACGCAGCTCCCCTCAATGTCGGCCCCTTGGTTGAGGAGCACATCTTTAATAGCAAAGAAACGGTCATACTCACATCGGCTACGCTGCAGACTTCAGGGTCGGGATGGGGGCAAGAATCCAGTTTTGACTATTTGCGTGAGAGACTTCACGCGCAACATGCGGACGAGCTTGCCGTTGGATCGCCGTTTGACTACAAAAAGTCGACCCTGGTCTATCTTCCGACGGACATACCCGAGCCCAACCAGCCCGGAAACCAGCGCTATGTGGAAAAGGCAATTAAGGATGTTGGCATCGCCCTCGAGGGCCGAACGCTGGCGCTGTTTACTTCCTATAGCCAGTTGGCTAAGACCTCCGAAGCCATTGAGCCAGCGCTTAACCGGGCAGGAATTCAGCTGCTGGCCCAGACCGCGGGCGTCTCGCGCCAACAATTACTAGCCCAGTTCAAGTCGGGTCGAAGCCCTTCGGTCCTGTTAGGAACGCGCTCGTTCTGGGAGGGCGTGGACGTGCCGGGCGATGCTTTGCAGGCGGTCGTTATCGTTAAATTCCCCTTCGACGTGCCCTCTGACCCCATTTTTGCCGCCAGATCGGAAACTTACGAAAGCCCATTCTTCGAATACTCAATCCCAGAAGCCGTTCTTCGTTTCCGCCAGGGTTTTGGCCGACTGATACGCCGCCAGGATGACAAGGGAGTGGTAGTCGTTCTTGATAAGAGGATCCTGACAAAAAGGTATGGGCAGGCGTTTCTGAATGCACTGCCCGAATGTACTATCTTACGACAGCGGACAGACCGGCTGGGAGAGCTGTCGGCGCGATGGATTAACAAATGAGGGGGGTGGGGATCGGTGGAACCATCGACGAAGGCGATCGGTATATCAATCGTACTGCCCGCGTAGTTGAGTGCCGAGATTGCCTGTGATAAGGTTCTCTTAAAACTTGGCCGGTGTCTCTCATATGGCTTCTGACCAGAAAGGCCGACGAATTCCGATCATCTATGTAGATGAAGAAGTGGCATCCAATTACTTTCTTTGTATTCGTTCTTTTTGCAGCACTCGCTTGCAGTATCCCTATAGGAAACTCTGCGACACCCTCCTCAAAAGACGATCCGGTAGCGCAAGCTTTTGAAGATGCGAATGCCAATGGAAATGATAGTGCAACGTCGACGAATGATGGTAACCAACTAGAGAACGGCCTCGCGTCCGGACTGGTGAAGAGCACTTCTCCCCTGCTCGAAACGATTACTCCCCCAGCAGTTAAGCCCATAGATAGTCAAGCTGCCTCAAATGAGGCTACTCGTGAGGTCAATAAGCCGATCGAACCAACCATAGACTACTTCCGTTCAAACGTCACTGAGGCGGATCCGGGTGATATTGTCACTCTAGAATGGTCGACAGGAGAAGGTTTAACGGTAACGCTATGGCATTTGGCCCCGACTGGGCAATTCGGTCAATTCTGGGATGTCGCGTCGAGCGGCGCTTTTGATTACACGATAGACCCGCAGGAAAGGAATTACACCCGGTTTGCTCTGTTTGCTGCCGCCGGCGCCGACCACTCAGAGATGGCAACACTCTCGATCGCGATCAGATGCCCTGATGTTTGGTTCTTCGATAACGAACCTGACATCTGTCCGGCGGGTCCCGCGATGTCAACTGGAGGAGCGGTACAGCGGTTCGAAGGCGGGACAATGGTTTGGGTGGAGGAAGAAGACCATATATATGTGCTCTTTGAGGAGGGAGGGTCGCCTGGCTGGAACAAGTATGTCAACGCGTGGGATCCTGGAGAACCCGATCGCGATCCAACTCTGTCGCCACCCGATGGCCTCTACCAGCCGGTAAGAGGGTTTGGCTCAG
>JAUVOB010000366.1 GCA_030599405.1 Chloroflexota bacterium
AATAGTGATCAGCTTCTGGGAATCTGTATCGTGGACGAGCCTATTTATGATGGAAGTCTTTCCAATCCCGGGTGAACCTAAAATAATTAACGGCGCTCGTCCTTTCTCCGCCCAGGCCGATCTCCTTAACCAGGAAATTTCATCATGACGGCCGAAGAACGGATCCGACTTCTCCAACGGACGTCCAAATATGTATGGGTTTTCGGTCGCTTCTTCAACAGGTATTGATTGGATCATAACCATGTCGATTGTAACTCGCGCCTGATAAAAAGAAAATCGCAGCGATATGGCAGTTTGAGAGTACTGTTCCGGCGGCAAATCGGTAGCTAATGGTGACGAAAGTCATGCTAATTAGGTGTAGGTCCAGTCTATTTATGGCTGTCCATTCTGGGATATACTCATTAGAGCGTAACTCTCCGGACGTTTACCAAGTCGTCAAAATCTGAGGCAGTTTCTATCCTTTGATTGATGTTGGGACGCCAAGTAATGTGTCGCGCTTCTCATACAGACTTCGACATCAAGCATCCGAATTTGATAAGGCAGGCGTGCCACTATTTGTTTCTATTTGTAGAGCCTTCCACTGCTCGAATATCGGTAGTCGATTCCTATAGGTGAAACCCTTTATACAGATCTATCTGAGCCACATTTAGTGCGACATAAAGATGAGCGATTGATACTCTGAATCAGTTGCCATAGAATTGATCGGAACCCCCGCATAATGTGATACGATGACGAATGAAAAGAGAAAAACTCAGCAAGACAAGAATCCCCATCGTTGTTTTGGCCTTCATTGCTATAAGTGTTGGTTGTGGAAGGCAGCTACCAACCGAAGGAGATCAAGACAATGGTAGCTCCGAGAACCTACTGAAGGTTGTTGCCACAACTACAATATTAGGCGACGTTGTTAGCGTTGTCGGCGGCGAGCTCATCGATCTCGAAGTTCTATTGCCCCCAGGGGCCGATCCCCACGCGTACCAGTTAACCCCTCGGGACGTCGCAGCCCTCTCCGATGCCGATCTGATTTTCGTAAATGGCCTTGGGCTAGAGACGTTTCTTGAACCGGTTCTCGAAAATGTTGGCGAGGATACAAAGGTAATCACTACATCAGAAGGGATTAGGGTCATAAGTGCACCCGGTAGCGCTGGCGACGACGAGGCCACAGGAGAACCTGATCCACACGTCTGGTTTGATCCACTCAATGTAATGATTTGGGTCGACAATATAGAAGATGTGTTCACTTCTGCGAATCCCGGAAATCAAGACACTTTCCATGATAATGCCGAGATGTATCGCGAACAACTGAGAGAACTCGACGAGTGGATAGTTGACCGGTTCGAGCAGCTCCCTGTGGATAGGCGTCTTATCGTTACCGGCCATGATTCGTTTGGATACCTGGTCGAACGGTATGGGTTAGAACTTATCGGAACGGTGATTCCAGGTTTCAGTACACAGACTCAGCCTTCGGCCAAGGAATTGGCAGCATTACTAGATATTATCGAGCAGCGTGAGGTTACGGCTGTGTTCATCAGCGACTCAGCTAGTTCAAGTCTGGCTGAGCAAATCGCTCGTGACTCGGGAATTCGATTAATACCACTTTCCACCGGATCACTGACGGTCGCCACTGGTGAGGCAGCAACATACTTGGACTTCATGCGAGTGAATATTGAGACGATCGTCAATGTCTTGAGCTCTGCCAACTGAGCGTAGAACGACACTAGAGGAGAAAACACAAAGATTTAGACTTTACATAACAATTCAGATAGTATCAAAGCATCCTACTCTCGTTTCCATTATCCGATGCATACCTTTCTTTATTCGATGAACTTCATCCTTATGATCGTTATGCCGCTGCTACTCGGCTGGCTGATCAGCAGGAAACGATCGATCGGGTGGCGTCTGTTCGCTATTGGGTGTGCGACGTTCATCGTTTCCCAAATAGGACATTTGCCGTTTAACTACTTCGTCCTTCCGATATTAAACGATCAAATTGGGCATCTTCCTGAGATGTCCGGACTGATCATAACCGCCGTATTTCTTGGGCTATCGGCGGCGCTCTTTGAAGAAGGAGCGCGCTACATAGGCTACCGGTATTGGGCCAAGGATGCTCGTAGTTGGGGGAAGGGAATGATGTTGGGTGCCGGTCACGGAGGTGCTGAGGCGATCATCCTAGGCATCCTAGTAGCTTTAAACACAGTCTTTCTGCTTGCTTGGCGAAACGACCGGCTCACGGCCTTGATACCTTCTGAGCAGGAGCCTTTGATATCGGCCTCATTGGATTCTTTCTTCTCTGTCCCGTGGTATGCTGCCATATTGGGAGCTGTTGAACGATTCTTTGCCATCATACTTCATTTATCATTCTCGCTAATGGTAATGCTCGCCTTTGTCAAAAAACAACCATTGTGGCTCGCTGCAGCTGTACTTTGGCACGCTATCGTCGACGGTATTGCCGTCTATTCGGTTGTAGTTTGGGGATCTTATGCGGCAGAATTCCTTATCGCATTGATGGCTATGGCCAGTCTCATCTTCGTACTGCGATTGAGAAAACCCGAGCCGGAAATTGCGGCTCCAATCCCGTTAACCCCGCCAAAGCCCGTGGGAATATTGCGGATAGAAATAACTACCGATAAATTAGATGATAGCAAATACACTTCTTGAACTTGGAAATAGGCATGATTGGATGATTGAGCTTAACAATCTTACAAAGCAGTTCGACGATCACGTTGCCGTAGATCGTCTAACCCTAACTATCGAAAAAGGCGAGGTCTTCGGCTTCCTGGGGCCAAATGGTGCC
>JAUVOB010000344.1 GCA_030599405.1 Chloroflexota bacterium
CGGGGGGTGATCTGCGAACCGTACCCCTTTTCCCTCTTCTTTGCACTTACTTCAGACATGATTAACTCCTTTGCCGATTATCAATGGGCGAACGCGGTATCATCACATTTGACCTTAACCTCCCACCATTTGCCGGTTAGTTCGTCGCCCGTTTTAATCAAACCAACTACTAACTAAACAACATGACTGTAGTCTACGGATCAATAGGGCGGCTCGTAAGTGCCGAAAGATAGATCCCGGCCCAATGGAGGATAGATTGATTTCTATTGCTTTGGATAGATGGAGAATATGACCTGGGGCATAGAACCGGGCGGGGGGAGCACTTCGCACCGTATGTCCCAGATAGAAGTATGATTGCCGATTACACCATATTCAGCTCTTGTGCCTTGATGACGGCTTGGGTGCGATCGCGAACGTCTAACTTGCCCAGCAGATTAGAGACGTGGTTTTTAACGGTTCCTCTGGAAATGATCAGCTGCTCCGCAATTTCCTGATTCGATAATCCTTGGGCCATCAACTGCAAAACCTCAAGCTCGCGTTCTGTGAGCGGTTCGGCTAGATCGCCTTGACCGGCGCTGTCGCGTGAAGCCAACCGCGAGAATTCGGCAACAACCCGCCGCGTAATGCTTGGTTGGATCAGTCCTCCACCGGCCGCTACCGTTCGGACAGCTTCGGCCATCTCTTCGCTGCTGATATCCTTTAGGAGAAATCCGTGGGCTCCCGCTCTAAGCCCTTCGAATATGTATTCGTCATCGTCAAAAGTGGTGAGGATGATCACGGCCGTATCGGGATGGCTTTTCGCGAGTTCCCCTGTTGCGGTCACACCGTCCATAACCGGCATCCGCACATCCATAAGAATCACATCCGGCCGGCACCCATCGACAATCTCCAGAGCTTCTCGACCGTTTGCTGCCTGGCCCACCACCTCTATGTCTGGCTCGGTGTCCAGGAGGATCTGTATTCCCTGTCTTATGAGCTGTTGATCGTCTACCAGCAATACTCGAATCATCGAGCTACTCCGTTGGTATTAAGAGCTCGAGCAAGAATCCACCATTTTCGTCTGGTCCAGCACGAAGTTCTCCACCAAGTTGTCCTGCTCTCTCCCGTAGTCCAACCAAGCCATAACCTGAATGGCCCTCTGGTTCTCTACCGGGTTTCCCGTCATCCTTCACCCGAATGCGCACACCATCCGCTTTGTAGTCTACTGCTACTTCAACTAATACGGCCTCGTTGGCATGTTTCTGTATATTGGTGAGACCTTCTTGAACGAAGCGATAGCAGGTCATCGACGCGGCTGGGGCTAATTCGTAGGGTTCACCCTTCATCTCAAAAATCACCACCAAGGGAGAAATCTGATCGTAATCGTTTACCAGCTTCTCCAGCGCATCCTCAAGGGATCGGGTGTCCAGAGGTGTGCTCCGCATAACCGTCACACTCCTGCGTACCTCTTCCAATGCCGCTTGGGCTTCATCGCGGCAGATCTCGATAATCTGGGCAACTCTCTCCGGTGATTGCTCAATAAGTTTTTGAGCGACTTGAAGCTGCACAGTGAGAACTGTCAAGTGATGGCCCAGCCCATCATGAATCTCACGGGCTAGCTGCATTCTTTCTTCCGTAGCCGCCAGTTCCTTGTCCCTCTGACGAGTAGCCAGGAGCTCGATATTAACAGCCTGCAATTCACTTGCCAGTTTCTGGGCTCGTTCTGTTTGTTGGTTGTTCCGCCGGATGAGCATTCCGATGACCGCGAACAAGAAGGCCCCTAGAAATAGAGAAACGACATACCCAAGAAACTCATCTTGGTCCGTATTAGGAAAGCTCCTAGCAATGAGCAACCAGAGACCAGTGACGATGAGCGACAGCACTAAGGCAATGTGAGATTGGAGCAAGCGGAAAGCCATGCCAGTAATCATGGCAGGCAGATAGATGGTTAAGCTGTTTTGGCTCAGCCAGGTAGCCACAAGCGCTAATAGGCTGATCGCGGACACAAGAAAGATATCCGTTCGTGATTGATCCTTGAAAAACAAACCTAGCCTTTGCTGAAAAGCATGGGCTAAGAGTATGGCGACAACACAGAGAATGGCGCCATAGAAACGCCATTCGGCTAACTCTTCGTCCCGGCCAACGATCAACCATACCAGGACCAGGAGGATAATCAGGTATTCGACAATGCTTATCGCATCCCGGCCTTGGGGTTTAAGGCGTGCTAGTAAACCCCGGTCGTTTTCGTCCGTCTCGTTATTTGTCAGAGCCATTATCGTCAGGGAGTGTGTTGTTTACCTGGCACAGATTCCAAAGGTCCTTCTAGAGAGCAATCCACATTGATTATACTCGGTGTTTCACGATTTCCCCCTACACGATCTCCAGACGCAGCTTCACTTGCTTGTAGCGAAAGAAGACCTATTCCATGACAGTTTGTATCTAGGGTGTCCTGCCTTCAACGATATCAGGTAGGCGACTCTCGATGCCCAAACCGCTGAAGATCAAGATCAAGGCCTGAAATGAGCTTGCCAACCTTTTACCGCTTCCGGGTTCGCTGTTCTGCTCCGTGATCATGAATTCATTCATTATCTTATTGTCGGACCTCTCCCGAGGAGAATGTCTATGTTCCCCAGCTGCGCACATCGTCGCTCGAAAATATGGTGTCCGGCGAGAACTTTCCTGTCAACACGCCCATCCCTACGGCCGATATTTCGATTCCCGATCTACCCAAAATGCGTTTCATTCTTGTGACTCCTATAGTTCGTACTCTGGCGAAAAATAGATAAGATCATCGGGAATGTTCCATTAAAAAAGCGATCTTGTGTCAGGGCTAAAGATAACGGATCCAGGTCACCTAGATCAAAATCATATTTGCCCTTGATCAAGGTTACGCCCAATCTGTTTGCCAGAGTGGATACGATACAGTGTGATGCTTACAGGAGTTGATTATGGAGAG
>JAUVOB010000263.1 GCA_030599405.1 Chloroflexota bacterium
GGTTGATGCGGTTGACCAGGTTGGGTTGATGGACGAGCGTTTCTGGATGTACGGCGAAGATCTTGACTGGGCGAAGCGTATGAAAGATTCTGGCTGGAAGGTTGTCTACAATCCGGAAGTATCCGTGCTCCACGTTAAGCGAGCTTCAAGCCAGAACAGTAAGCGAGCACAAATCGAATTCTATCGGGCAATGCTAATCTTTTACTATAAACACTACCATAGTAACACGTCGAGACCTTTGCACTGGCTTATACTCCTTGGTATTGTCATAAAGGGAGGAAGGTCGATAATAGGGGATGTATTATCTGGGCCATCGATTCTGCAAGCTCAATAAACGGAACGGATTGTTATCATGACGAATCAAAGAATCCGGGGGATATTATCAATTACACTGGTCATTCTGGACGCCACGATGGTAGCGGTGGCCTTTGTTCTGGCATATCAGCTGCGAGCCACGATCCCATGGCCTAATGAGTTGGCAAGCCAGGCTCCACTGAGCGCATACTCGGGATTGATAGCCGCGCAGGTCTTTGGCGTGGTCATCCTGATGTTCATATACAGGCAATATTATATCCCGCGCGCGATCTCTCGCGTCGACCAGTTTTATTCCATATTTGCGGCAGTCTCTATTGGTACGATGATGGCTGTGGCCATATCGGTTTTCTCCTTCAAGAACAGTATTTTCGAAGTCGACTTTCCACGGGCGATGATCATCTATGCCTGGATGTTTTCAATCATGTTGATCATGTTGGGGCGGATTACGCACCAGGTAGTCCGGAACAAGCTCCGCGACCGAGGAATCGGCAAAGACCGTTTGCTGGTCGTAGGAACTGGGGATGTTGCGGAAATTATCCTCCAGCGTATCGCCTGGTCTCCCTTTTTGGGTTATGAGGTCGTTGGTGTTATCGACGGCGATCTGGAGAATGAGGAACTCCTCGGTGTCCCGATAATCGGAGAACCCGAGGATCTGCCCGATTTGATCGAGAAACATGCCATCGATGAGGTTATTATCGCCATTCCCGAGAAGGGACATCGCGAGGTTATGCGGGTAATCTCTTATTGCGAACGGGGAAGGGTGACTATCAAAGTTTTCCCCGACTTCTTCCAGTTCATGGCATCTGAAGCTGACATCGACGATCTCGGTGGATTACCCCTCCTTTCGATCCGAGATTTCGCAATGCGCGGATATCTACTCTTCTTTAAACGAATAATGGATATCGTAGGATCCATAATTGGCCTTATTGTACTTTCGCCACTGATGATGCTAACCGCGATTGCCGTTAAGTTGGAATCGCCCGGACCGGTATTTTTTGTGCAGGAGCGGATGGGCCTGGATGGCAAGCCATTTCTCATGATTAAGTATCGATCCATGCGCCAGGACGCAGAGAAGCACGGGCCAGGATGGACAACCAAAGATGACCCTCGCCGGACGAAACTGGGTGCATTGATGCGCAAAATCGACGCCGACGAATTGCCCCAGTTCGTGAACGTTTTACTGGGGGAGATGAGCCTTGTTGGACCGCGACCCGAGCAACCGTATTATGTAAACCTGTTCCGGGAGAGTGTGCCGAGATATATGGAGCGGCATCGAGAAAAGGCCGGAATGACGGGTTGGGCTCAGGTGAATGGGCTTCGAGGCGATACCTCGGTTATCGAGCGGACGAAATACGACCTCTACTATACAGAAAACTGGTCGATCTTGCTCGACATCAAGATCCTGTTGCGCACCGTTTGGCAATTGGTTGGGGGAACCAGAAGACTGCAGTGATCTAACATTGTTCTTATTTGACGACCATTTGGCCCCATGTTAAGATAACAAAATCAGCTGATTAGCACTCTCATTTGTAGAGTGCTAATTGGTGTTGGGAACATGTTGGCAGATGTGATTATCCCGCCCGCTATCCCCGTACAGTTGACAGATAAGATTAATCGATGACAAAGAAGCTATCAGATCGCCAGGAATATATACTTGGGTTGCTCGTGCGTACATACGTCGAGACCGGTATGCCAGTCGGCTCTAGGACATTGGTCGAACTATATGACCTGGACGTTAGCGCGGCGACTGTGAGAAATGAACTTTCGCTTCTAGACGAACTTGGCTATCTAAACCAGCTGCATACATCGGGAGGACGAGCTCCTACCGAGGTGGGATACCGGTATTTCGTCCAACGTCTGATTGGCGAGTTTGAACTGCCTAATAACGAACGCCATATGATCCGCCACCAATTTCACCAGGCACGCTTAGATCTCAATCAATGGATGCGTTTGGCGGCCGCAGTGCTGGCGCATGCATCAAGAGGAGCGAGTATTGTGACGGCTCCTCGGCCGAATACGAACAGCTTTAAGCACCTCCAATTAATATCCACTCAGGGAAGATTAGTCCTGATGATCCTGGTCTTTTACGGTGGACAAGTGCAGCAACAAATGCTGACGCTGGCTGAACCAGTGCCCCAGGCAAGATTAACCCTGGTAGCCGAGCGTTTAAACAAAGTGTTCGAAGATTCATCCTATGATGATATTTATGCCAGGCAAGGCCAGCTAGACGATGCCTTGGAGAGGGATGTGACCCGCCTGGTTCTCGACGGGATGAGGCGGTCGGACAAACGGGCTATCAGCGAGTTTTACCGCGATGGGCTCGTTAACATCGTTGACGACGAAGGAGCCCGGCAGGCGGTGCGCGTTTTGGAAGAGGGCACTTACTTAGCCGATGTGCTTGCTGAGACGCTCGAAACAGGAGCCAGTGGCGTTCAGGTGGTAATAGGCGGCGAAGGTCGATGGGAAGAACTCAGAGACTGTACCATGATCCTCGCTCGTTATGGTCAGCATGAAGAGCTCTCGGGCGCCGTTGCCGTCTTGGGTCCGACCCGTATGCCATACGGCCGGAATATCTCGGCCGTGAGATACGTGGCAGACCTGATGAGCGGCTTTATCAACGAATACTTCCTGGAGTCTTCGGTTGGAGGTTTCAGTGATGTTGATCTACCAGATGAGGTGATTACTTGAAAGAAGTTTCTGAGAATGTCGAAAATCTTGATGCAAAAGATCTTGGGGGGCTGGTATCGGAAGAGACACCAGAGTCCGCTGAAGGGCCGTTAGGCGATGAAATCGATCAAAACGACGATGTTGAGAAACACATTAGCAAGCTAGAGGAAAACCTGGCCCAAAGCGAAACCCAAGCGGCCGAATACTTAGATGGCTGGCAACGGGCCCGGGCCGAGTTTTCTAATGCCCGGAAAAGACTGGAGCGGGAACGCGCGGAAGCCTACGGAAAAGCAGCAATCGATTACGCAAAGAAAGTGCTACCTATCCTTGACGACTTCGATCGAGCCTTGGCAAATGTACCTGAAAGTGTCGAGCAGGATGAGTGGTATGAAGGGATAATCCTTGTCAGTCGCAAGATGCATTCTATCTTGATGGACCTGAACGTGGAACGTATTGAAGCAGTTGGACAGCCGTTCGATCCAAATATTCACGAAGCCCTGTCTCTCACCGAGGCGGAGGGATTCGAGAGTGGGACCGTGGTCGAGGAGCTACAGAGCGGCTATCGGTTAGGTGACAGGGTTATCCGCCCCACTTTGGTAAACGTCGCCGCTTGATAGGTTAAGAGAAA
>JAUVOB010000262.1 GCA_030599405.1 Chloroflexota bacterium
CCATATGCTCGGAACACTGGCATTATGTCAATTAGCAACGTCCCGATTCCCCGGAATATTCGTCATATCGATACCTCTCGAAGCGGTTTAAACCATGTGTCTGGTTTGTCCGTTACCACCACGTTTATCTACGAGCACATTGAGTTGGCGCAAGGAAAGAGATCTTTGATTTCTAGAGCACACGGCCTGCTTCGATGGCAGTTCGCACGGCCGAAGCGCATTCCTGGAATTCTGTCGTCGCTTGCATTTCGAGCAACCTTGGCCTCGGCAAAGATATCGGAAGCCTTTCAGTGAGGGTTCCCGGCCGGCCGGTCATGACCAGCACTTCGTCCGATAATAGAACTGCCTCATGAATACTATGGGTGACCATGAAGACTGTTACTGGCATGGCGTGCCATATATGCAGTAACTCCTGACCCATTCGTTCTCTCGTTAAGGCATCTAGCGAACCAAAGGGTTCATCCAGCAATAATAACGACGGTCGGTGTACTAGTGCCCTGGCAATAGCGACCCGCTGGGCCATACCGCCAGATAATTGTGCCGGGTAGCTGGATTCAACACCCGACAAACCAACCAACTCTATCATCTCCTCGGCTTCTATAATCGCTTCCTTACCGTTGACTCCCCTGAGCTCGAGCGGTAGACGAACGTTGTCAATTACAGTGCGCCAGGGCATCAAATTATCTCGTTGAAAAACGATGCCTATCGGATCCCCTGCCTTTTCAGGTGAACCCCCCTTTAGAAAAATCTCTCCTCCACTTGGCTTGAGAATACCGCCGATAATCCGCAGCAGAGTTGATTTGCCGACACCCGAGGCGCCAACTAGTGAAACGTAAGATCCGGCTTCGATAGACAGAGAAATATCGATGATCGCTGCGACGCCGTCTGGAAACGTGTGCGCTACCGACTCTGTGTAAAGAAATGGCTCCGGTTTTTGGTTCATGTCAGGGTTGGCTTGCTAAGACAAATTCGTTGGTATATGCCTCACCAAGATTCTCAATCGGTGCATCCAAAAAACCTATTTGCAGCAAGGCGTCCTGGGTGCGTTGCCAGGATTCCAAGGCCGTTAGGCCAAGCGTGTCTGCACGCCACATCTCTATCGAGGCATCCAACACATTCTTTCGACTATCATCTAAACCTTCGACGTATCGCTTACTTATCTCGTACGCTTCATCCGGATCGGCGATCGTGTCGGCGATGCCCTTGAGCGTAGCCCGGACAAAGGCGGCGACCATGTCCGGATTCTTTGAGACGAGTTCTTCACTCGCTATAAGACCGTTGGCGACTAGATCTGCTTCATCCGCCACATAGATAACGTTAACCGTTTCTCCAAGTTGTTCTAGCTGCAGTGGTTCATTGTTCGCGTATCCGACGACGGCTTCCACCTGATCGGTCAGCAACGATTCTACCTGTGTAAAACCAATATCACTGGGTTCTACATCTTCGAGTGAAAGGCCGTTGGCTGCCAGAAGACCGGCGAATCCCACATAGCTAGCTCCGAAAAAACCCGGAAGACCGACGTGACGGTCGCGTAAGTCAAGCGTTTGTTCAATGCCACTGTCAGATTTGCTAATTACCGCGATAGGGAATCGTTGGAACCATTCGAGTATGTAGACGACCGGAATTTTCTGAGCGCGAGCTAAAATAACCTGTTCACCACTCACGATGGCGAATGGCACCTCTCCCGCGCCTACAAAAGCCAGCCCATCCGTCTCGAAGCTGTAATCAAAATCGACCTCGAAACCTTCGTCGGCGAAGTAACCCTTGTGGGCTGCGACGTAAAACGGGGCATATTGAGGATCGGGAATATATCCCATCGGCAGGCTAAACTTCACTGGATTTTCAGGCCACGCAATGTCAGGGTCACCTCCACTGCTGGAATCGTCCGAGGTCCCTGTGAGAATATCGTCCGTAGCCGTTTCTTCGCCTAACTCTAGCGAGGATGAATCATCGGTGTCACATGCGATCGCCAGAGAGATTATCGCGACCAACACACAGAAAGTTCTTATCATTCTTTCCACCTCCGGCTACAACAAGGCTCTATTTTCCGTTGGCAACTTGCCATCGGAGAAGCCGCTTTTCAAGGAGAGCGACAAGTCCATACATCGTCAAGGCAATAACCGCTAAGGTAAACAGGATGACGAACACCAAATCCGTCTTGAACTGGTACCTAGCTGTCACCAGTAAATACCCTAATCCCTGGCTCTTCGGCTGCACGAATTCGCCTACCAGCGCGCCAATAACTGCCAAGGTCGCCCCTACTTTCAATCCTGCTAGCAATATCGGCATCGCGGCCGGTAATTCCAGCTTGCGAAATACCTGCCATCGAGACGCCTGTAGAGAATGCATAAGATCATAGAGTTCTAGTGGTACGTTACGCATGCCGGTGATGATGTTGATCGTTAACGGAAAAAATACGACTAGAACTGCTACTGATACCCTGCTCCAGTAAGTTGAGCGAATCCATATGGTTAACAGTGGAGCGATTGCAATAATCGGTATGGCTTGTGAAGCGATCAGATAAGGGGAGATTAGGCGTTCTGCCAGGGGTGACTTTGCCAGCAAATATCCTAAGGGTACGGCGATCAGGCAACCGATGAACAATCCTGGTATGACCTCACTGACCGTGTGCAGGGTATGTTTCACCAAACGACCATCGCTGACCACTAGCCGGAGCTGATTCCCAACATCGGCCGGCCCAGGTAGAATGAAGCGATCATAACCCCCAATCATTACCAGGAGTTGCCAGAAGGCGATCAGCACAACAAAAGAGATCAATATGATTTGCCAGGCAGGTCGTGATCCGAGCCAGCGCATTAATGCACCTCATCTACGAAAGTAATCAAAAGGTCGACTGTATATTCCGGGGTAGGGGAGGTGGCGAGGAAGAACCGGAACCATCACGTAAAAGCCCCGCCGAAAACAGGCGGGGCATCGTGATAGTTGTCGCATCGTTTCGCATACCTTCTCCCATCCAGACTATCACTGTCGGCTCTGGATTTTCACCAGATCCACCCATTTGGGTTCGCGGGCTTGGCCTGCGGAGGCCTCACCGCCGGTCGGGAATTACACCCTGCCCCGAAGGTAATCAGGCTGGAATTCAATAAAGAAGCCACTCGGCATGCATACTTGCACACCCTCTAGCTCACGAACCAGCCATCTATTGAATTGTTTGAACCGTCTTAAATTATATCTTGGACGTTTATGCTAGCAATTACCGGACTAAATTGCTTCTAAAGGGCTAATTATGAGAATGCCAGGCAAACTCTCTGATTACTTACAATATCCGTTATCGCCGTGCCCTCATAGAAGGCTTTCTAACAGCAAGACAAATAGATCGACCGGTTATCATTCCTTACTATCTTCAATAGGCTCTTCTTCAGGCTCCGCTTCTGTTTCTTGCTCTACATCTGAGTCAGGTTCTACGCTTGCCTGTGTACTGGCGATACCCGGAAGTTGTTTTAACGCATCCATAAGGTTGACACCGGTTAACGCCTCAATGGTTGCTGGTACCTGGGCTATGATATTGGTCACGTCTTCAGTGACCTTTGATGCACCGGCACCACCGCCATCCCCTCCGGTGTTGATAATGACTATCCGGTCGGTCTTGGCTAGAGGGGAAG